>JAEWLO010000198.1 GCA_023457475.1 Pseudomonadota bacterium
CTGGTGGAAGGCGCGAACCGGCAGAAGACGCCGAACGAGATCGCGCTGACCGTGCTGCTGGCGGCGATGACGCTGACCTTCCTGGTGGTGGTGGCAACGCTGCCGGCCATCGGTTCGTTCGTGGGCGTGCAGCTGGATCCGCTGCTGCTGATCGCGTTGCTGGTGTGTCTGATTCCGACCACCATCGGCGGCCTGCTGCCGGCGATCGGCATTGCCGGCATGAACCGCGCCCTGGCGGCCAACGTGCTCGCCAAGTCCGGCAAGGCGGTGGAAGTGGCCGGTGACGTGGACGTGCTGCTGCTGGACAAGACCGGCACCATCACCCACGGGGACCGCCAGGCGACCCATTTCCACGCGCTGGCCGGTATCGAGGCCGCGCAGCTGCGCGAGGCGGCGCTGCTGTCGTCGCTGGCCGACCCGACCCCGGAGGGCAAGTCGATCGTGCGTCTGGCGCGCGAGCAGGGCTGCAGCACCGCCGAGCCGGAACACGCCACCTACCTGGCGTTCACCGCGCAGACCCGCATGTCCGGCGTCGACCTGGACGGCGGCCGTCGCATCCGCAAGGGCGCGTCGGATGCGATCACCGCATATGTGCGTGAGCAGGGCGGTACCGTGCCGGCCGAGCTGGCCGGCCGCGTCGAGCAGGTGGCGCGCAACGGTGCCACGCCACTGGTGGTGTGCGAAGGCCGCCACGTACTGGGCGTGATCGAACTGAGCGACGTGGTGAAACACGGCATGCGCGAGAAGTTCGCCCAGCTGCGCGCGATGGGCATCCGCACGGTGATGATCACGGGCGACAACCCGCTCACCGCCGCCGCGATTGCCGCCGAGGCGGGGGTCGATGACTACATCGCCGAAGCACGCCCGGAGGACAAGCTGGCGCGCATCCGCAGCGAGCAGGCCGGCGGGCGGCTGGTGGCGATGGTGGGCGACGGCACCAACGATGCCCCGGCGCTGGCCCAGGCCGACATCGGACTGGCGATGAACTCCGGCACGCAGGCGGCCAAGGAAGCCGGGAACATGGTGGACCTGGATTCGGACCCGGCCAAGCTGCTGGCCGTGGTGGAAGTGGGCAAGCAGCAGCTGATCACGCGCGGTGCGCTGACCACGTTCTCCCTGGCCAACGATGTCTCGAAGTACTTCGCGATCCTTCCGGCACTGTTTGCCGCGGCGCTGCCGGCGATGGCGACGTTGAATGTCATGGGGCTTTCGAGTCCACGCAATGCGGTATTGGCGGCGCTGATCTTCAACGCGCTGGTGATTCCGGCGCTGATTCCGCTGGCATTGCGCGGGGTGCGGTTCCGCCCGGCCACAGCGACCGCGCTGCTGCGGCGGAACATGCTGGTGTATGGGCTGGGCGGTGAGGTGCAGCCGTTTGCGGCGATCAAGCTGATTGATGTCTTCCTTGTTGGAGTGTTTGGGGTATGAACGGTTCTTCTGTTTCTACGGGTTCCGGTGTGGGTTCAGAGGGCCGGCCAACGGCCGGCGCTACCGGGGTGCGTTCCGAGGGCCGGCCGGCGGCCGGCGTGACCGGGGCGGGTTTCCGGGCGGATGTGGCCGGCGGCGAGATGCAGCGGCGGGCCGCGCTGCGGCCGGCGGTCGGGTTGGCACTGGTCAGTCTGCTGGGGATGGGCCTGGCCTACTCGGTGGTGACCACCGGTATTGCCGGCGCGCTGTTCCCGGCGCAGGCCGGTGGCAGCCTGGTGGTCGTGGACGGGCAGGTCCGCGGCTCGCATCTGCTGGCCCAGCCATTTGCCGGCGATGGCTATTTCCAGGCGCGCCCCTCGGCGGCCGGCTACGACCCGATGGCCGCGGCCGGCAGCAACCTGGCCCGCAGCAACCCGGCCCTGCAGGCGCGGGTGACTGAGGCCACGGAAGCGGTGGCGGCACGCGAGGGCATCGCGGTGGCCGATGTGCCGGCCGATCTGGTCACACAGTCGGGCGGTGGGCTGGACCCTGAAATCTCGCCGGCAGCGGCCGCGGTGCAGGTGGCGCGCGTGGCGAAGGCGCGGGGAATGGACGTGGCGAAGGTGGAGGCGCAGGTGAAAGCGCACACCCTCGAACCAACCTGGGGCGTGTTCGGGCAACCGCGGGTGAATGTGATGGCGTTGAATGTCGCGTTGGATGAAGCGGGCGCACAATGACTGCCCATGACTGACTCCCGCACCCGACAGGCCGACGCGCTGGTGGAAAGCCTGCAACGCGAGGCCGGCGGCAAGCTGACCGTGTTTCTGGGCGCGGCACCCGGCGTGGGCAAGACCTACAGCATGCTGACCCGGGCGCACGAACAGCTGCGCCGTGGGGTGGACGTGGTGGCAGGGCTGGTGGAGACCCACGGCCGCGCCGACACCTCGGCGCTGCTGGAAGGCCTGCCGCAGGTACCGCGACTGGAACGCGTGTACCAGCAGCACACCCTGCCGGAGATGGACCTGGATGCCGTGCTCGCACGGCATCCCGCACTGGTGCTGGTGGACGAACTGGCCCATCGCAACGTGCCCGGCAGCCGCCATGAGCGTCGCTGGCAGGACGTGATGGAACTGCTGGACGCCGGAATCGACGTCTGGACCACGATCAACATCCAGCACCTTGAAAGCCTCAACGACGTGGTGATGCGGATCACCGGCGTGCGCGTGACCGAGACGGTGCCGGACGCGGTGCTGGACCGCCTGCACGACATCGTGCTGGTGGATCTGCCGCCGCGTGAACTGATCGAACGGCTGCAGCAGGGCAAGGTGTACGTACCCGAGCAGGCGGCGCAGGCGTTGAATGCGTTCTTCTCGCCGGCCAACCTGACCGCCCTGCGCGAGCTGGCGATGCAGGAAGCCGCCGACCGCGTGGATACCAGCCTGCGCGAAACCCGCGCGGCGCGCGGCGAAGGCAATCTGCCGCTGCGCCGACGGGTGCTGGTGGCGATTGATGGCGGCGGCCAGAGCGAGTACCTGGTGCGGGTGGGACGGCGCATTGCCGAGCGCCGCGATACCCCCTGGACCGTGGTGACCGTGCAGAACCGCCGGCTGGACGAGCAGACCCGCCGCGAGATCGATGCGGCGTTCGCGCTGGCGCGCCGGCTGGGCGGCGACACCGAGCTGCTGCACGGCACCAGTATTGCCGACGCATTGCTGGACCACGCCGCCCACAACAGCGTGTCCACCGTGGTGCTGGGCCGCACGCGCGAGCGGCCGTTCGCGCGCATGCTCAACCGCACGCTGACCCAGCAGCTGGTACAGCGCGGCGCGCATTACGAGATCACCATCATCGGCACCCCGCAGGCGCGTGCGCATGCGCGTCGCCATGGGCTTTCCATGCCGACCCGCAGCATGGGCAAGGACACGCTGCTGGCCGTGGCCGCCACCGCGATTGCCTGCGGCGTGGCGGCGGTCGCCGAACGCTGGGTGGGGCTGTACGACCTCTCCATGGTGTTCATCGTGGCGGTGGTGCTGGTGGCGGCCCGCAGCCGCACGAGTGCGGCGGTGATCGCGGCTGCGTTGTGCTTCCTGGCATACAACTTCTTCTTCATCACCCCGCGCTTCACGTTCGCGATCAGCGCGCGGCAGGGCGTGATCACGGTGTTCCTGTTCCTGGCGGCCGCGCTGGTGGCCGGGCGGTTGGCCTCGCGCCTGCGCATGCAGGTGGTGGCGCTGCGCGCGGCCAACCGGCACGCCAATGCCCGGCAGGTGCTGGGGGGCCAGCTGACCCGCGCGGCCAGCAACGAACAGGTCGCACAGGCTGGGCGCGAGGCACTGGAACAGGCCCTGGATGCGCCGGCCTGGCTGCGGATCGGTGCGGACACCAGCACCAGCGGCAGCGCCGCGCCCGGCGATACCGATCTGGCCGCTGCCGACTGGGCGTTCCGGCATGGGCAGCCGAGCGGGCGCTTCACCGATACCCTCGCGGGAGCCGAGTGGTGGTTCCTGCCGCTGCTGGATGGCGAGGACCATCCCATCGGCGTGGCCGGCATGCGCTTTCCGCGCGAGGTGGCGCGGCTGACCCCCGAGCAGCGCCAGCTGGCGGGTGCGATGGTGGATGACGTGGCCCAGGCGGCGCTGCGTACGCGGCTGGTGGCCGATCTGGAAAAGGCCCACGTGAGCAATGAGACCGAGCGCCTGCGCTCGGCCCTGCTTTCTTCGGTATCGCACGACCTGCGCTCACCGCTGGCGGCGATGATCGGCTCGGCCGAGAGCCTGTCCAGCTATGGGCAGGCGATGGACACCACCGATCGCCGCGCCCTGCTGGACACCATCCTGGTGGAAGGCGAGCGGCTGGACCGCTACATCCAGAACCTGTTGGACATGACCCGGCTCGGGCACGAGGGCCTGCAGATCAACCGCGACTGGATCGGCGTGGACGAGCTGGTCGGCTCGGCCGCGCGCCGCCTGCAGCGCTACCAGCCCGAGGTGACCCTGAAGCTGGACATCCCACCCACGTTGGCTCCGATCTGGGTGCACCCGGCACTGGTGGAGCAGGCGGTGTTCAACGTGATGGAGAACGCGGCCAAGTTCTCGCCCCCCGGTGCGGCGGTGGAGGTCAGCGCCCGGCACGTGGACAGCGAGCTGCGCATCGACGTGCTCGACGCCGGCCCCGGCATTCCGGACGAAGAGCGGGCGCGCATCTTCGACATGTTCTATACCGTGGAGCGGGGCGACCGCGGCCGGCATGGCACCGGGCTGGGACTGACCATCTGCCAGGGCATGATCGGCGCGCACGGCGGCCGCGTGCAGGCCCTGCCGGGACGCGACGGACGCGGTACCCTGATCCGCATCACGCTGCCCCTGCTGCAACCCTACCCTGCCGATGATCTCGACGAATCCTGACGCCCTGCCCGGCGTACCGCCGGCCCGCATCCTGGTGATTGACGATGAGGCGCAGATCCGCCGCTTCCTCGACATCAGCCTGCGTGCACAGGGTTACCAGGTGCTGCAGGCGGCCACCGGCCAGGAAGGTCTGGAACGTCTGGTGAGCGACGGGGCCGAGCTGGTGATCCTGGATATCGGCCTTCCGGACATGGAAGGTCATGAGGTGCTGGCCGAGTTGCGGCAGTGGAGCCAGGTGCCGGTGATCATGCTGACCGTGCGTGCCGGTGAAACCGAAAAGGTGCGGGCGCTGGACAACGGCGCCAACGACTATGTGACCAAGCCGTTCGGCACACAGGAGCTGATGGCGCGCATCCGGGCCCTGCTGCGCACGCGTACGGTGAACGCGGAGGGCGCGCTGCCGCAGTTCGACGACGGGCATCTGCATGTGGATCTGGTGCGGCGTGAGGTGACGCTGGACGGGGTTCCCGTGGCGCTGACGCGCAAGGAGTACGCGCTGCTCTCGCTACTGCTGCGCAATGCGGGACGGGTGGTGACGCAGCCGCAGATCCTCGCCGAGATCTGGGGGCCGACCCACCAGCACGATACGCATTACCTGCGGATTCTGGTGGGCAAGCTGCGGCACAAGCTGGGGGACTCGGCGCTGGAATCGCGGTATCTGTTTACCGAGCCCGGCGTGGGGTTGCGGTTCAAGGGGTGAGTTCGTCACCCCTTGGG
>JAEWLO010000199.1 GCA_023457475.1 Pseudomonadota bacterium
ACGTAGCGTTTGTCGGCGCCGTAGGCGCTCAACAGGCGGGCATACACTTCATGGTCGATCAGCTCGAAGTCCGAGCTGCCGGTCTGGCCGTTGAGGGCCAGCTGGAACAGGCCTTCCAGCAGCGAGCTGTCGGCGTCATTGGACGGCAGGGCGTCGGGTGCGTGGTCCATGTGCGGCTCCTTGTGACACAGGTGGGCAGGTAGAGATCGCAAGGCGCGTGCCAGCTTTTGCGCCCTGTCCGACCCCTATATCGGCTTCAATCGGTCAGGCTTTAGGCCCGGATGTGACGCAATGCGTCGGGAGCTGCCCCGTTCAGGCTTCACGCGGCTGTGGCGGGGGGGCCGCGCACACTCGCGCCAGTCGCCCGCTGGAGACGTGCCCATGGCTTCGGTTACCCCGCCCGGATTGGCCTACGAGGTGGAACACGATCAGGCCCATCACCGGTTCAAGGCCCGGGTCAGCGGGCATGACGCGCTTCTGGAATATGTGGTCAAGCGTCGCCGGATGATCATCACCCATACCGAAGTCCCGGAGGCCATTGGCGGGCGCGGTATCGCCGGTGAGCTGACCAAGGTCGCCCTGCGCTTCGCGCGCGAGCAGGGCTACAAGGTGGTACCGGCCTGCGCCTATGCCGAGGCCTTCCTGGCACGCCATGAAGACGAGTACCAGGACCTGCTCGCCGGCTGAACGACCATGAGTTGTGCTTCACGGAAGAAGGATCATGATGCGGGGATTCAACAAGGGGGATCGCATGAAAAACGCAGGAAACCGCCGCGCGCTGCATACCGGCGGATGGGCGCTGGCCCTCGGGCTGGTGCTGGTGGCGGGCTGCAAACGTGAAGCGGACGCGCCGGTGGCGGCACCGGCCGACGCGCCGACGGCCGCCTTGCCGGAAAACGTCGATGCGCAGGCTGCGCCGGAAACGACGGTCGAGCTTCGCGATGTGATCGACAACACGCCGCAGGCGGTGGTCGGCATCAGCTACCCGCAGGATCTCACCCGGTACCCGGGCCTGGCCAAAGCGATGTCGGACTATGCCACCGCAGCCCGCGGCGAGCTGCAGCAGGCCGTGGAAGGGCTGGGCAACGACACCCCGACCATGCCGTATGAGCTCTCGCTCAGCTTCGAGAAGCTGCTGGAGACCCCGCAGCTGGTGGTGGTCAGTGCGGACGGCAGCCGGTACACCGGCGGGGCGCACGGCGAGCCGCTGGTAGCTCGCTTCGTGTGGCTGCCGGAGCAGCAGCTGCTGCTCACCTCCGAGAAACTCATTCCCGAGACCAAGGGTTGGGGGGCGGTCAGTGACTACGTGGCCGACCAGCTGCGCGAGCGCGTGGCCACCCGCCTGAGTGCGGAAGACATGGAGCCGGGCCAGCTGCAGGAATCGCTGCGCAGCGCCAGCCGGATGATCGCCGACGGCACCGGTGCCAGCGCGGACAACTTCAGCCAGTTCCAGCCGGTCACCGACCCGCAGGGCCAGATCACCGCAGTGCGTTTCGTGTTCCCGCCGTACCAGGTGGGGCCGTATTCGGACGGCACCCAGACCGTGGATGTGCCGGCCAGCGTCCTGCTGCCGCACGTGGCACCGGCTTACGCCGGCCTGTTCGCCAAGGGCTGACGGAGTGACGGCGTGGACGTTGGCCTGCAACGACGCGTCGCCGACCTGCTGCTGGAAGCGGATGTCGTCGTGGGCGGTGATCGCCCCCACGACCTGCAGGTACACGACCCGCACTTCTATGCGCGGGTGATCGCGCAGGGCTCGCTGGGCCTGGGCGAAAGCTACATGGACGGGCAGTGGGATGCGGACTCGCTCGATGGCTTTCTGCTGCACCTGATGCGAGCCCATCTGGACGAGCGCGTTCACGGCTGGCGCGAATTGGCCGATGGTTTGAAGGCGCGATTGTTCAATCTGCAGGCCGGTGCCGGTGGTCTTGAGGTCGGCAAGCGTCATTACGACCTTGGAAACGATCTGTACCAGGCGATGCTGGGCCGACGGCTGGTGTACAGCTGCGGCTACTGGGCCGATGCGGAAGATCTGGATACCGCGCAGGAGGCCAAGCTGGACCTGATCTGCCGGAAACTGGACCTGCGCCCGGGCCAGCGCGTGCTCGACATCGGCTGCGGTTGGGGCGAGGCGCTGGAGTACGCGGCCAGCCGTTACGGTGTCTCCGGCGTGGGCATCACCATCTCACAGGAGCAGGCCGCGTTCGCGCGCCAGCGCTGTGCCGGGCTGCCGGTGGAGATCCGGCTGCAGGACTACCACGAAGTGAACGAGTCCTTCGATGCGATCCTGTCAGTGGGCATGTTCGAGCACGTGGGCGACAAGAACTACCGTGCCTTCTTCGAGATGGCGCGGCGCTGCCTGCGGCCGCAGGGCCTTTTTCTGCTGCATACGATCGGCAGCAATGTGTCGCGGCACCGTAACGACCCGTGGATCGCGCGCTACATTTTCCCCAATTCGATGCTCCCCTCGGCCGCGCAGATCACATCGGCCTATGAAGGGCAGTTCGTGCTGGAAGACTGGCACAGCTTCGGTGCGGACTACGACCGGACCCTGCAAGCCTGGCGGGCGAATGTCGAGTCGGCCTGGCCGCGGCTGGACCCGGCGCGCTATGACGAGCGCTTCAGACGCATGTGGCGGTTCTACCTGGCCGGCTCGATGGCCAGTTTCCGCTGCCGGCATGCGCAGCTGTGGCAGCTGGTGCTGTCGCCGAACGGCGTGCCGGGCGGGTATATCGCCCCGCGCTAGGACGCCTCGCCATACCCACGTATTGGCTCTACCATCATCCCGGAGAGGGAACTGATGCCCGGGGGAGAAATGGACGTGCGCCACCTGATGCTCGCCACGACGTTTGTGATGATTTGTGGGTGCAGTAGCGCGGATACACGCGCTGACGCAACCGAATGCCCCGTCGTGGAGATGCGCTATACGGGTGAAAGCCAGCGTTTCGAGCGAGGTCGCATTGGTTTTTTCAATCTGACCAACCACGGTCCCGGCCGCATCCGCTTCAATCTTTGGACGCAAAGGGAGGCGCTGCTGTTCGGTCATCCGGTGGAAGTGGAAGCACTGAGCGACGGCCAATGGTCGCCCGTCGTTCTCACGCTTTCCGAGTATGCGCCGGCACCGTTCGAACTTTCGCTCGGGCCGGGTGAGTCGCAGAGGGTGTCGGTATCCGATCCGCTTGCAGAAGGCAGCGTGTTTGTCAGTGAGCAAGGATCGCCGGTCGGCCCCTTGCGGGTGCGGCTGATGGACAACGCGTTCAAATGCACGTTCTGGTCGGAAGCCTTCGTGCCGGGCTGAGCGTACGGGGCACTCAAAAAAAACGCCCGGCGTGCCGGGCGGGTACATCGCGCCGCGCTGACACGCATGGCGTGTCACTACGC
>JAEWLO010000200.1 GCA_023457475.1 Pseudomonadota bacterium
CCGCTCGGTCAGGGTGCAGCTGAGCGAGGTCGCCGCAGCCCATCCCTTCCTGCTGGCCTTGCTGATTGTGGTCGGGGGATTCGCCAGCATGGGCCTGTGGCTTCCCTCACTGAACTTCGACGACAACTCGGCGCATCTGACCGTACAGAGTCAGCTGCTCCGCGATGGCTACTACCGGATGGATATCGCGAGCCTGGTCTGGTCGCTGCAGCCTTGGTTCAACAACACCTGGCACGCCATGGCGGCCATGCTGCAGGGGGGCGAGTCCCGCGCGGCGGTCAATCTGATCTGGCTTGTGCTGGGTATCAACGGGGCATACCGGTTGTCGATCGCGCTGGGTGGCGGTCGACGTGCCGCGCTGCTCGCCGCTACTGTCTTCGCATCACATCCGCTGACAGCGTATTACGGCACCACGCTGCAGGTCGACGGCCCCTCGGCCGTCATCCTGCTGCATCTTGCTGCAGTGCTGTGCACACCGGGCATCGAGCGACGGAGTGCATGGGTGCCGGGGGCGCTGATAGGGGTGATGCTGGCCTTGAAGCTGACCAATGTCGCGTACGTCCTGCTGCCGTGCCTCTACATCACCTGGATCGCAGCACGACATGGACGCGTGGGATGGTGGGCCCGCGTGGTGCTCGTGGCGCTGTTTACGGGGTGCTCAAGCTATGCCTATGCGACTGCCTTGACGGGCAGTCCGGTCTTTCCGCTGTTCAACAGCCTCTTCCAGTCGCCGTATTTCCCGCCGGAGAGCTTCAGCGATGGCCGCTGGCTGGCTGGCGTCGGGCCGGGCATCGTCTGGGAAGTGACCTTCGATACCTCGCGCTTCATGGAGGCCTACCCGGGTGCCCTGGGCGTGTCGTTGACGGCATTGCTGGGGGGCGCGGTGCTGGCCTTTGTGCAGCCCGGCAGATCACGCTGGCTGGTCGCTGTCGCGCTGATACCCGCGGCGATCCTGTTCGGCCAGATGCAGTACGTGCGCTACATTTTTCCGAGCCTGGCGCTGCTGGGCATTCTGGCGGTCGTTGCCCTGCATGGGGCGTTCGCACGCCGGCCTGCGGTGCTGCTCACCCTGTTGGTGATCCTCTGCGCCGTCAATCTTTCGTTGATGCCACGTCCAAGCTGGATCACCGCAGGGGGGGCGTGGGCAGCGCTGGTGGAGAACGGGAAGGCGCAGCTTCCCGTGCTGGTACGGAGTGCCACTCCCCATCATGCCCTGCTGGATCGCATGCTTGACCGCGATCCCGAGGCCTGCGTACTCAACACCGATCGCAGGCCCTTTACCGCCCGTATGTCGGGTCGGGCGCTGTCCGTGGCCTGGTACGACCAACAGATGAATCGTGCGGTCAGCTGGTCAAGGACGGATCCTGGAGGCGGGCGCTGGGTCGAGATCATCAAGGCGCTGGGCGTTTCATACGTGGTGGTCCCTCACCCCGCAGTGGACCCTGCGCTGACGCGTGCGCTGGAGAGCCTGGGGGCTACGCGCGAGGACCAGGAGCAGAACCTGGATCTCTGGCATCTCAAGACCGCGTCAGGTGGCGATGCGCGCTGTGATCCGCGGTTCTTCGAAGCACGTGATGTGGCGCATCGCCTGTTTCAAGGCGATCCTCCGGAACCCTAGCGCTCGGAGGGGGCGTCGGGTCCGGGTGCCGCAGGCCAAAGCAGGGGCCCCAGGTGGGGGTGCAGAGGGCGCCGGGGAATGCTGTTGATGTCGTAGTTGAGGAATGCCAGCAGCAGCTGCAGCGCGCTGACCACGGCCACCGTCGCGATCATGATCGTACCTACCGGGGTGCTCTCCATGCGTTGTGCGGACAGCCACCAGTGCCATCCGCCGAAGGCCAGCCCGAACATGCCCAGGCCAAGGCCGGCGAGCAGTTCCAGCGATGCGAACGGCAGGTCGCGCAGGAAATAGTTGTAGGCGATGCGCTTGAGCAGGTTCCGGACATGTTTGCCGAGGAACTCCGCGAAGATGCGTCCGATCCTGAGGCTGCTGGATTCGTCGGCATACCGGGCATCCATGGGGATGTCCACCACCACGGCGCGCATCGTGTTGAGCCGGAACAGCATGTCGGTCTCGAAGAAGTAGCGGCGGCTGATGGACGCGAAGGGCAGCCGTGCAGCGACATGCGCATGAATGGCGGTATAGCCGTTGGTGGGGTCGAAGACGTCCCAATAGCCTGTGCTGATCTTGGACAGGAAGCTCAGCCCCAGATTGCCGATGCGACGCGACAACGGCATCTGACGGATCTGGCGCAGGTCCCAGAAACGATTGCCCTTGGTGTAGTCCGCTTCGCCCCGGGTGATGGGAGCGATGAATCCCGGCAGCAGTGCGGGATCCATCTGCCCATCGCCATCGATCTTGACCAGAACGGTCGCTCCGTCGGCGATCGCCTGCGCGTATCCGGTCAGCACGGCACCGCCCACACCCTGGTTCTGGTGGTGACGCAGCACGACCACCCGCGGGTCCTGGTTGGTCTGCTCGATCATGTCACCGCTGTTGTCCGGGCAGGCATCATCGACGCAGTAGATGCGGTCCACTTCCGGACCCATGGCGGCGATGACCCGGGAGACATGTCGGGTCACACGGTAGCAGGGGACCACCACGGCCACGCGGTGGGCCGAAGAGCTCTGGAGCATGTGGGTCACCGGGTCCGAAGGGGAGGTGGCTGGTTGCCGAGGGGTCTATTCTCTACCATACGCCATCCACCGCGAACCGCGCGACACGCGTTCACCCCACCCAGGAGTGTTGCCCCATGGAGACGATTTCCGCCACCCGAAGCCGGGCCGACGCATGGTCACACCCGCGATTCCAGCTCGTGGCGGGTCTGCTGGCGGTCCTGTTCTTTGCCTGCCTGCACCAGGTCTATCTGACGCGTACCCACCCGGACGCGCTGTACATGGACTCGCTGCGGCTGTTGTCGCAGCTCAACCAGTGGGAAGCAGGCGCACTGTCGACCCTGGATTTCTGGGGACAGGGGTCGTCCCACCGCGGCTTCATCAACCAGCTGTTCCTTCTGGCCAACGTCAGCCTGTTCGACCTGGACGTGCTGCTGTTCAATCGATTGACGGGAGTGGTGATCGCCGGCGTTTCGCTGATCCTGGTCCTGGCGTGGTGTGGCGACAATCGTCGACTCCAGGGCTCCAGAATCGACGCGGTGACCACGGCAGGTGTTTCGTTCACCATTGCCGGACTTTGCCATAGCTGGGCAGGTTTCGAACTGTTCACGCTGGACCTGGGTCTGCCGTTGTGGGTCAAGAATCTCAGTTTCGTGGCGTTCTTCTGCACCCATGCCTGGCTGCTTTCCGGAACGTCCAGGCGACCGCTGCTCTGGAGTCTGGTGCTCGCATTGGTGGCACCGGTGGTGGTGCTCATCGTGGGCATGGGCTGGAACTTCGCGTTCATCGGTGCGGTCATCGCCCTTCAACTGCTCGCGTTCATCGGTCCCTGGCGTGCGGTGGGCCGCTGGCAGGGCGTGCTTCCCAGTGTTTCGCTGCTGGTTTCGATGGCGCTCTATCTGGCGTCCGGCACGGTGACCCATACGCCCGGTAATGCCGACGTGGTGAGCCTGAGCGGTGACACGCCGCTGATCGCCCTCTACGCCATGGGGGCAACGCTGGGCAACCCCGCCATGATCACGCTTCGGCTGCCCGTGTGGTTCATTGCCCTGGGGGGAGGCTGCATGGTGTTCGCGGGCGCGTTTGCGGCCATCGCCTGGCTGCGGCGCGGTGCACCTGGATCGCGCCTGCCGCTCTATCTGATCACCTATGGCGCGTTGGTGGCCGTGTCGGTGACCCTGGCCCGCGGAGCGGTCGGCCCGGGGGGCGTGATGGCCTCCCGCTACTACATGGACCTGGTGCTGGGCCTGATCGGCGTGGTCTGGCTGGTGGTGCGCGAACTGCGTGCGATGGAAAGGCCGCGCACGGCGACCGCACTGGTATGGGGGATGCTGGCGGTGATCGGCCTGTCGCACCTGGGCACGTATTACTACGAGTGGCGTGCTGCGCCCTTCCGGGCCCTGGCATTTGCCGACATGAACCGCGCGCTGCTGAACTCCGTTCCCAACGAGGACAAGGCCGCGTTGCTGCAGGCACCCTTGGCGCATGCCCGCCAGGGTGTGGAAGTCATGCGCGCCCGCCAGCTTTCGGTCTACAAGGGACATCCGGAAATGCGCTGCTCCGGCTCGGAGGTGCAGTACGGAACGGGGTGGCGCAGACCCGAGGTGCAGGGGCGGTGGCTGAACACGGAGGGCAGTCTCACGCTCCCGACGTCGTGCAGCTGTGATGTTGTCGCCGACTTCTACGTGCCGCAGAGTTTCCATGCGCGACGCATCGAGGTCCAGCGCGAGGGACGCGCGACGGGCCAGTCGACCTTGTTGCCCGGCCGTACGACCTCCGTTGAGCTCGGTGCGGCCGGCAGCACGACGCCTGTCGTCCTGCTGGCGACGCCCGCACCGGAACAGACACCCGCCGGGGCCGGTGCCGCCGACAAGCCGGAAATGGGGGCGCTACTGACCAGCTTCGCGGTTCGCTGCGCCCTGCCGTCCACGCCATGAGCGACGATTCGAAGCCGGAAAAGCCCCTGTTCGACGGAGCGCCTGGACCGCTGCAGCGTCTGATTGCCGATCAGCGGGTGCTGTTCGTGCTGGTGGGAGGGGCCAACACCGTCTTCAGCACCGCCCTGTTCGCAGTGCTCAGCTGGTCGCTGGGGCCGGATGTGCCGTCGGCAGTGAGTCTGTTCATTGCCTGGGTGGTGTCGCTGGTGCTGGTCTTCAACGTGTACCGGCACCTGGTGTTCCGGGTGAAGGGCCACGTCCTGCGCGATTTCATGCGTTTCGTCGGCGTCAACGTGGTCAGCTTTCTGATCAATGCGGGCGCATTGACGCTGTTGGTGGAAGTAGCCGGCCTGCCCGCGATTCCCACACAGATCGCAATCACTTTCGTCGTGGTGGTGGTCAATTACCTGGGCCACAAGTACTTTTCTTTCAGAAGGGCGTAATGATGCAAGCTCAACCGAAGCCCGACGCACGCGTGTCGGTGGTAGTACCCGCCTACAACAATGCGCGCGACATCGAAGCAACGCTGCGCTCCATCCTCGCGCAGGACTACGCGGACTTCGAAGTGATCGTGGCCGATCACGCCTCTTCGGACGCGACGAACGAGATCCTGCAGCAGTTCGCAGGCGATGCCCGGGTCCGCGTACTCGAGCCCACGCCGTCGGGTGGCGGCGCGCTGGCCAACTGGAACCGCGTCAGCCAGCACGCCCGCGGCGAGCTGATCAAGCTGGTCTGCGGCGACGACCTGCTGGCCCCGCAGGCACTGCGCCTGCAGGTGGCTGCGTTCGACGCGCATCCGGGTGCCGTATTCGTCGCGTCACGACGCAATCTTGTCGATGCGGCAGGGAACGAGCTGATGAAGGCACGTGGATTGGCGGGGCTGCGGGGGTGCATTCCCGGGCGCGAAGCCGCGCTGGCCTCGATTCTGGCCGGAACCAACATCTTCGGCGAGCCCTGCTGCGTGATGATGCGGCGCGATGCGCTCGAGCAGTCGGGGTGGTGGGACGGTCGCTTCCCGTACCTGATCGACCAGGCCAGCTACAGCAACGTGATGATCCGCGGTGACATGGTGGCGTTGCCGGAGGTGTTGGCCAGCTTCCGCATCAGCGCCAGCCAATGGAGCGTTCGACTGATGCACCAGCAGGCGGAGCAGGCAATCGCGTTCCACGAGTCGTTTTCCCGCGAGCACCCTGGCGTGGCAACGCCAGGGCAGGTACGTCGCGGCAACCTGAAGGCACGGATGATGGCATGGGCGCGTCGCCTGGCGTACATGTGGCTCAGGCGACGGATGTAGCCTATTCCTCGCCCTGGCTGCCTGGCAGGTTGAGCAGGTCGCCCACGACATACTGGGGGCGATTGTTCACGTTGAGCAGGATGCGGCCGGTGTATTCGCCAATCGCACCCAGGGCGAGCAGCTGCAGGCCGCCCATGAACATGATCGCGACGATCAGCGACGACCAGCCCACCGCGAGTTCCGGGTCAAGCAGTTTTCGGACGATCACGATCAACCCGAAGAGGAAGGCGGCCGCCGAGGCGGCGATGCCTGCCAGCGATACGAAGCGCAGCGGGACAATAGAGAAACTCGTCGCCATCTGCATCCAGAGCGATATGGACTTGCGCAGGCTGTAACCGGACTGCCCGTCCTGCCGTGCATGATGGCGCGCGGTGATGGAGGTGAAGTTGCTGGTCGACTGCAGCAGAAGCCCGTCCACGTAGACAAACGGGCCCCGGTAGGAGAGGGCCGTGACGCACACCTCGCGCCTGATGCCGCGGAAGGGGGACAGGTACAGACCCTTTGGCTTGTTCAGCAGATGGCTGGCGACCCAGTCGTTGAAACCGCTGCCCGCGCGTTTCCACAAGGCATGTTTGCGGTCCTCGAAACGGACGTAGACCAGATCGGCACCCGCCTCCAGTGCGGCGACCACGCGCGGAACGTCCGCGGGGTCGTGCTGGAGGTCGTCGTCCATCGTGATCACGTAACGGCCGCTTGCGTGCGCGAAACCGGCCATGACGGCGTTGTGCTGTCCCGCATTGCGACGCAGGTTCACGCCTTTCAGCCAGGGGCGCTCGGCACCGAGGGCCTGCAGCACCTTCCAGGCGTCATCGGGCCCATGGTCGTGTACCAGCACCGCCTCGAATCCCGTCGGGCCGTAAAGTGGCGACAGCACTTCTTCCAGCTTCTGGACGAGGGCGGGCAGGATGGTGGCGCTGCCGTAGACCGGGATGACGATGGAGATTTCAGGATGCATGGGAGGTGCCGTAGTACTTCTGGATGACGCGAAGTGGGTAGCCGGGGCCAAAGTCCAGGCCGATGTCGGCGGGGG
>JAEWLO010000201.1 GCA_023457475.1 Pseudomonadota bacterium
ACACCCATATCCCGGATTTCGGCGGTTTTCTGGTCAAGGCGAATTCCGAAGGCCAACCCGGGCCGCAGGACTACGGACGTTCGCACGCCGACGGGGCCAATCTGCTCGCCGATGCCCTGGCTCCGCACGGTGGTGTGGTCATGTGGCGCGCGTTCGTCTATGCGCACGACGTACCCGCTGATCGCACCACGCAGGCCTACACCGAGTTTGCCGGGCTCGACGGTGCGTTCCATCCGAACGTGATCGTGCAGGTCAAGAACGGCCCCCTCGATTTCCAGCCCCGCGAGCCCTTCCACCCGCTGTTCGGTGCCATGCCGCGCACCCCGCTCATGATGGAGTTCCAGATCACCAAGGAATACCTCGGGTTTGCGACCCACCTGGTGTACCTGGGGCCGCTGTACGAAGAAGTGCTGCAGGCCGACACCCACAGGCGCGGTACTGGATCCACCGTGGCGCGTGTGATCGACGGTTCGCTGGAGGGCCATGCACTGACCGGCATCGCCGGTGTCGCCAACATCGGCACCGACCGTACCTGGAGCGGCTCGCACTTCGATGCTGCCAACTGGTACGCCTTCGGCCGTCTGGCGTGGGACCCGCATCAATCCGCCGAGCGGATCGCCAGAGAGTGGGTCGCCATGACGTTCTCGCCGGATGCAGGCGTGGTGGGCCCCATCGTCGGCATGATGATGGCCTCACGCGAGGCTGCCGTGAACTACATGACCCCGCTCGGTCTGCACCACCTGATGGCGCGCGGGCATCACTACGGCCCGGGTCCATGGGTGGAGGGTGGGCCGCGGGCGGACTGGACCTCGGTGTACTACCACCGCGCCGATCGCCATGGCATCGGCTTCGACCGCACCCTGCGCGGCAGCCGGGCGGTTTCGCAGTACGCCCCGGAGGTGACCGCGCAGTTCGACGACCTGGCACGGGTGCCGGAGCCGCTGCTGCTGTGGTTTCACCACGTGCCGTGGGCCTACCGCCTGCCATCCGGGCGCACGCTCTGGGACGAACTGGTTGGACGCTACACACGCGGCGTGCGCCAGGTGGAAGCCCTGCAGGCGACCTGGGCAGGCCTGGAGGGCAGGGTGGACGTGCAGCGCCATGCGCAGGTCGCCGCTTTCCTGCGGATCCAGCGACGGGAGGCCCAATGGTGGCGTGACGCCAGCGTGGCCTACTTCCAGTCGCTGAGCGGCAAGCCGTTGCCGGCAGGCGAAGCCGCACCGCCGCACTCGTTGGCTTACTACCAGTCCCTGCAGTTTCCGTCTGCGCCGGGAGACGGACGATGAGAATGTGCCGATCGTTACGCGGGCTGCTGCTGGCGATAACCTGCATGGGTGCCACGGCGTCAGTGTGCGCGGAAGATGGCGCGCCCCCGCTGCTGCATCCGCTGTTCCAGGATCACGCCGTGTTGCAGCGTGACCAGCCGATCCAGGTGTGGGGGCAGGCGGCACCGGGCGACGCTGTTGCAGTGGCCTTCGCCGGACAGACCCTCACCGTGCGCGCCGATGGCGGCGGCCGATGGCACGCGACGCTGCCGTCCCGCGGCGCGGGCGGTCCCTACGAACTCGCGGTAAGGGCAGGGCAGGTCACGCAGGTGGTGCATGACCTGCAGATGGGGGATGTATGGCTGTGTTCCGGGCAGTCGAACATGGAGCTTCCGGTATGGCGTGCGCTCAATGCGGATGGCGAGATCGCAGCGGCCACACAGCCCGGCATCCGCCTGTTCACCGTCCCCAAAGCGGCCGCCATCACGCCACAGTCCGCGTTTCGTGCCCCTGTGGCATGGCAGCCCGCCTCGCCAGAGACCGTGCGCGATTTCTCCGCCACCTGCTTCTACTTCGCGCGCGAACTGCAGAAGACGGTCAAGGTGCCGATGGGGCTGATCGCGGCAGCGTGGGGCGGCTCCCGGATCGAGGCATGGACCAGCGCAGGCGCACTGCGTCGCCAGGGCGGTCTGGATGAACCACTGGATGTGCTCGCGCTGCATGCCCGCGCGCCTGCGGCGGCCAACGCCCGCTGGGGTCGGCATTGGCAGGGCTGGTGGAGGGTGCACGACGGTGCCGGTGCGGACGATGCACCCTGGTCGCCCACCGACGGCGGCACGGGCTGGTTGCCTGCGCCCGCGGCACTCGGGGCTTGGGAACGCTGGGATGTTCCGGCGCTCGCGGACTACAACGGCATGGTCTGGTACGGCACGCACGTCACTCTCACGGCCGCGCAGGCGGCACGCGGGGCCACGCTGGAACTCGCGGCGGTGGACGAGACCGACATGACCTGGGTGAATGGTGTGGCGGTGGGCAGCCAATACGCGCCCGGCGATGCGCGGCGCTATGCGTTGCCTCCCGGGCTGCTGAAAGCGGGTTCCAATACCGTGGTGATCAACGTACTGGACACCTGGAGCGACGGCGGGCTGTCCGGCCCGGCGAGTGCCCAGGCGGTTCGCTTCGACGACGGCACGCGCGTCGTGCTCGATTCGCCGTGGCAGTACCGGGCCGCCCCCGGGAAGGCGATACCTCCGCTGGCTCCCTGGCATGCGGCGACAGGGCTGTCGACGCTCTACAACGGCATGATCGCGCCGCTGGGAGATATCGGTCTGCGTGGCGTGCTCTGGTACCAGGGCGAATCCAACACGGCCGACGGAGCCGCCTACGCGGCGCGCCTGCGCACCCTGCGCGATGACTGGCGCGGTCGGTTCGGCGTCGAGGTGCCTCTGCTGGTGGTGCAGCTGGCCGGCTACGGATTGCCACCGGCCGCACCGATGGACAGCGGCTGGGCCGAGGTGCGCGACGCGCAGCGGCGGGTAGTGGCCGAGGACCGCCATTCCGGCCTCGCGCTCGCCGTCGACATCGGCGATGCCTACGACATCCACCCGCCCAACAAGCAGGAGCTGGGCCGGCGACTGGCACGCGTGGCACGGCATGTGGTCTTCGGTGAAACGGCGCTGGCGCCCTCCGGGCCGACCCCACGCACAGCGGTGCACACGTCGGAGGGCGTGCGGATCGCCTTCGAGGACGTCGACGGCACCTTGGTCACCACGGGCGCGAAAGGCCCGATCGGCTTCGAGCTCTGCGACGCCGAAACGCGCCAGTGCACCTATGCGGATGCGGTGCTCGATGGACGCGACGTGGTCCTTCGCAGCCCGCAGGCACCACCGAACGCCCGCATCCGCTACTGCTGGGCCGATGGCCCGGTCTGCACGCTGCGCGACCGCTCGGGCGCACCTGCCGGCCCCTTCGAACTGACCGTGACCACGCCGGCACCGCCGGTCACCTTCGACTGGTTCGAGTACGCCGGGCGCGACGCGGCGTTCGAAGCCGCGCTGCCGGCAGGGCATTACCGCAACCCGATCCTGGCCGGATTCCACGCGGACCCCAGCATTGTCCGCGCCAATGACCGCTACTACCTGGTCAACTCCAGTTTCACGTACTTCCCGGGCATCCCCGTGTTCGAAAGCACGGATCTGGTGCACTGGAAGCAGATAGGCAACGTGATCGACCGGCGTGCGCAGCTGGACTTCGATGGGCTGGGCGTATCGCGTGGCATCTTTGCCCCGGCCATCAGTTTCCACGACGGCCTGTTTTATGTGGTAACGACGGCGGTCGACAGCGGCGGCAATTTCATCGCCACTGCCCGCGACCCCGCCGGTCCCTGGTCGGACCCGCACTGGCTGCCGGGCATCGACGGCATCGATCCGTCGCTGTTCTTTGACGATGACGGCAAGGTCTACCTGGTGAACAACGACGCGCCAGCCGGCCCCGTGCGTTACGAGGGTCACCGTGCCATCTGGATGCAGGAGATCGATCTGGCGGCATTCCAGCCCGTCGGACCGCGCAGGGTGTTGATCGACGGCGGGGTGGAACCGGCGAAGAACCCGATCTGGATCGAAGGCCCCCACGTTTACAAACGCAATGGCTGGTACTACCTGTCAGACGCCGAAGGCGGCACCGGGCCGCAGCACTCGCAGGTCGTGCTGCGCAGTCGGCAGGTATGGGGGCCCTACATCGCCTCGCCGCGCAATCCCATCCTTACGCAGCGCGAACTCCCCGACGACCGCCCGCTGCCCATCACCAACGCCGGGCATGCGGACCTGGTGGAAGGGCCGGACGGGTCGTGGTGGGCCGTGTTTCTTGCCAGCCGCAATTACCAGACACGCCATTACAACACCGGCCGGGAGACGTATCTGCTACCAGTGCACTGGCGCGACGACTGGCCGGAGATTCTCCCCACCGATCAGCCCATCCCCTACGTGACCAAAGCACCTTCATGGTCGCAGGGCGCGGCGTCGCAGGCTCCATCGACCGGCAACTTCGCTGTGCGCGACGCGTTCGACGGGCCGACGCTCGATGCGGCCTGGTTGCGCGTGCGCGTGCCGAAGCAGAACTGGGCAAACCTGCATGAGCACCCCGGTGCACTGACGGTGCATCCACTGCCGGAGTCGCTGGATACGCTGCGCAACCCGTCCTTCCTGGGGCGTCGCCAGCAGCATCTGCGCTTCGAGGCCAGCACCGCCATGACCCGTCCCGGCCCAGGTGTTGCCGCCGGTCTGGCCGCGTTCCAGAACGAGGACTACTGGTACTTCATCGGGGTTCGCCGCCTGGACGGAGATCGCGTCGAAATCTTTCTCGAAGGGCGCGATGGGCGCGGCGTGACAACCCCCCTGGCGCGCCAGACACGGATCGCGTCGAGCGGGCTGCGGCTGAAGATCACCGGAGACGAGGGACGGTATGCATTCGCGTTCGACGTCGGCGAAGGGCAGGGCTGGCAGCTGCTTGCCGATGACGTTGACGGGACGGTGTTGAGTACGGATCGTGCAGGCGGCTTCGTCGGCACCCTGTTGGGACCATTCGCGCGCGACGAGCGCGCCACGAGGAGTAAATGATGACGCGGTCGCTTTCGCTCTCCCCACTCGCCCTGTGCGCCGCCCTGTGCGGTGCCCTCTGGACCGCTTCGGCCGGCTACGCTGCGGATACCCCCGCCTGGATGGACACGTCGGCCAGCTTTGAAACCCGCGCCGCCGCACTGGTCGCCCAGATGACACTGGAGGAGAAGGCTGCGCAGATGCAGAACGCTGCGCCCGCCATCGAACGACTGGGGGTGCCCGCCTACGACTGGTGGAACGAGGGGTTGCACGGTGTGGCACGCGCCGGGCAGGCCACCGTGTTCCCGCAGGCCATCGGCCTGGCCGCTACCTTCGACGTTCCGCTGATGAGCGAGGTGGCCACCACCATCAGCGACGAGGCGCGCGCCAAGCATCACCAGTTCGTGCGCGAGGGTCAGCATGGCCGCTATCAGGGGCTCACGTTCTGGTCTCCGAACGTCAACATCTTCCGCGACCCGCGCTGGGGGCGCGGCCAGGAAACCTATGGGGAAGATCCGTACCTGACCGCGCGCATGGGCGTGGCATTCGTGCACGGCCTGCAGGGCGACGACCCGGTGTACCGCAAGCTGGACGCCACCGCCAAGCACCTGGCCGTGCACAGCGGCCCCGAAGCCGACCGCCATCATTTCGACGCCCGCCCCAGCAGGCGCGACCTGTACGACACCTACCTGCCGGCATTCGAGGCGCTGGTGAAGGAAGGCGAGGTCGATGCGGTGATGGGCGCGTACAACCGGGTGTATGGCGAATCCGCAAGCGCCAGCCGGTTGCTTCTCCGTGACCTGCTGCGCGACACCTGGGGCTTCAAGGGCTACGTGGTGTCCGACTGCTGGGCCATCGTGGACATCTGGAAGAACCACAGAATCGTTCCCACCCGCGAGGCGGCCGCCGCATTGGCGGTGAAGAACGGCACGGAACTGGAATGCGGGCAGGAGTACGCCACGCTGCCGGCGGCGGTCCGCCAGGGCCTCATCAGCGAAGCGGAGATCGACGATGCGGTGACGCGCCTGTTCACGGCGCGCATGCGGCTGGGCATGTTCGATGCGCCGGAACGCGTGAAATGGGCGCGCATTCCCCCATCGGTGAACCAGGCTCCTGCGCACGATGCGCTGGCGCTGAAGGCCGCGCGGGAATCGCTGGTGCTGCTGAAGAACGATGGCGTGCTGCCGCTCACGCGCACCGTCAAGCGCATCGCCGTGGTAGGCCCGACGGCTGATGACACCATGGCGCTGCTGGGCAACTACTTCGGTACCCCGGCCGCGCCCGTGACGATCCTGCAGGGCATCCGTGACGCAGCCAAGGGCGTCGAGGTCCGCTACGCCCGGGGTGTCGATCTGGTCGAGGGACGTGATGACCCGAGCGCCACCCCGCTGATCGAGGCGGCGTACCTGCGTCCCTCGGCCGACTCGCCGGAGCGCGGCCTGCGCGGCGAATATTTCCGTACCGCCGATGTTGCCGGGACGCCGGCGCTGGTCCGTACCGATGCGCAGATCGGCTTCCGCTGGGACCGCGGCTCCCCGACCGACAACCTGATGGCCCGGGGCGAGGCCGGGCCAGGGCAGGGCGTTCCGAACGACCACTTCAGCATCCGCTGGAGCGGCCAGCTGCTGCCACCGGTTTCGGGCCGTTACCGCATCGAGGCTGCGGCTGACGACGGTTTCCGCCTGTACCTCGACGGCAAGCGCGTGCTTGACCACTGGACCGACAGCGACCGCCTGCACGGCGATGGCGTGGACCTCGACCTGGAGGCCGGCCGGGCCTATGAAATCAAGCTTGAGTACTACGACGCCGAGCGCGATGCCGGGGTGCGGCTGGGTTGGCGCATGCCCGGGGCCAAGCCGCCCTTCGAGGAGGCGATCGACGCCGCCCGCAACGCCGACGTGGTGGTGTTCGTCGGCGGACTCACCGGTGACGTCGAAGGTGAGGAAATGAAGGTCAACTATCCCGGCTTCGCCGGTGGCGATCGCACCGATATGCGCCTGCCCAAGCCGCAGCGTGACCTGCTGGAGGCGCTGCACGCCACCGGCAAGCCGGTGGTGATGGTGCTCACGGGCGGCTCGGCGCTCGCGGTGGAGTGGGCCCAGGCTCACCTGCCTGCAATCCTGATGAGCTGGTACCCCGGGCAGCGCGGTGGCACTGCCGTGGGCGAAGCGCTGTTCGGCGACATCAACCCCGCCGGCCGGCTGCCGGTGACGTTCTACACCGCAGACCAGCCGCTGCCGGCATTCGACGATTACACGATGGAAGGCCGCACGTATCGCTACTTCCGCGGCAAGCCGCTGTATCCCTTCGGCCACGGCCTCTCCTACACGCGGTTCGAGTACGGCAACCTTCACCTGGGGGCACCTCGCATTGCTGCTGACGGCAGACTGTCCGTACAGGTGGACGTGACCAACACCGGCAAGCGCGCCGGCGACGAGGTGGTGCAGCTGTATGTGCGGCGCGCGGCTCCGGACGCCGGCGAGGCGCAGCAGTCACTGCGTGGGTTCCAACGCGTGCATCTGGCGCCCGGCGAGCGGCGGACCGTGAGCTTCGATCTGGACGCGCAGCAGGCCCTGCGCCAGTACGACGACACGCAGCAGGGGTATGCCGTGCCGCCGGGCGGCTACGAAGTGCGGGTGGGCGGTTCCAGCGCCGACGCCCGGGCGCACGCCCGGTTCGAGGTGGAGGCTGTGAATGGCAAGCGCTGAGCACACGCTGTCGGTCCGCGAGAAGCTCGGCTACAGCCTCGGCGATCTCGCGGCCAACCTGATTTTCCAGACGCTGGTCACCTACCTGGCGTTCTTCTACACGGATGTGTACCGGCTGCCGCCTGCCACGGCCGCGATGGTCATTTTCGTGATCGGCCTGCTGGGCGCGTTCGTCTTCACACCGTTGATCGGCATAGCCGCCGACCGCACGGTGACGCGCTGGGGAAAGTTCCGGCCGTGGATCCTGTGGACGGCCGTGCCGTTCGGCCTGCTCTCGCTGCTGGCCTTCAGCACGCCGGAGCTGGGGGAACGGGGCAAGGTCGTGTATGCCCTGACCACCTACGGCCTGTTGATGCTGGTGTACGCCGCCAACAACCTGCCTTACTCCGCCCTCAGCGGGGTACTGACCGGCAGCATGGACCAGCGCAACAGCCTCTCGGCCTACCGGTTCGTGGCGGTGATGATCGCGCAGTTCATCATCCAGGCGCTGTTGATGCCGCTGGTGCTGATCCTGGGTGACGGCGACCGCGTGCTGGGGTTCGAGCGGGTCATGACGGTGTTCGCGGTGGTCGGCACGGTGTTCTTCCTGATCACCTTCGACACCACGCGCGAGCGCATCGTGCCCGCCAGGGAGCAGAGTGCCGGTGTCATGCAGGACCTCAGGGACCTCCTGCACAACCGACCCTGGCAGCTGATGCTGGCGCTCACCGTATTGGTGTTCATGAACCTTGCCCTCAAGGGCGGCACCTACATCTACTACTTCCAGTACTACATGAGCGCGGCTGCGCTGTCGGAGTTCCTCGATCACTCCGGCTTCAATGGCTTCATCCAGGCATTGAACGGGGTGTTGAACGGTGCGGGACTGTCCAGCTTCACCTGGCCGGAAGATCCGGCGACCTCGGCGTTCAGCCTGTTCAACGCCTGCGGCATCCTGTGCATGATTCTGGGTATTGGCGTATCGCGCCGGCTGGCCGAGCGGTTCGGCAAGCGTGATGTGTTCGGTGGTGCGCTGCTGGTCTGTACGCTGTTCCTGCTGGTGTTCTACCTGTTCCCACCGACGGCGGTGGCGCTGGCGTTCGGTTCCTTCATGCTGCATGGGTTCTTCTACGGCATCACCATCCCGCTGCTGTGGGCGATGATCGCGGACGTGGCGGACTACTCCGAATGGAAGAACCGCCGCCGTGCCACTGCGATCATCTTCTCGGCGATGCTGTGCGGCCTGAAGATCGGTCTCAGCGTGGGGGGTGCGCTGGTGGCGGGCATTCTGGCCCATTACGGCTATCAGGCCGGCGCTGCCCAGCAGCCCCAGGGTGTGGTCGATGGCATCCGCCTGACCGTCAGTGTCTACGCCTCGCTGCCCTTCCTCCTCGCGGTGGCATTGCTGTTCTTCTACGAGATCGACAAACGCATGGAAACACGCCTCGAACAGGAGCTGGACGTGCGTCGGCGCGCCGCCCACGCCATCTCGCAGCCGCTGGTGACCCACATGTACACGGCGGATCCGTCCGCGCATGTGTTCGAGGGTCGCCTGTACATCTATCCCTCGCACGACATCGACGCCGGTGCCCCGTTCGACGACGAGGGCGGCCACTTCGGCATGGAGGACTATCACGTGCTGCGGATGGACCGGCTCGACGGTGACGTCACCGATTGCGGCCGGGTGCTGCACGTGCGCGATGTGCCCTGGGCAAAGCAGCAGATGTGGGCGCCGGATGCGGCCTGTCGCGACGGCCGCTACTACCTGTACTTCCCCGCCAAAGACCCCGAAGGCATCTTCCGTATCGGCGTTGCCGTTGGAGCGGGGCCGGAAGGACCGTTCATCGCCGAACCCGAGGCGATCGCAGGAACCTATTCCATTGACCCGGCGGTGTACGAGGACGACGACGGCACGCACTACCTGTACTTCGGTGGCATCTGGGGCGGTCAGTTGCAGAGGTATCGCGACAACCGGTACGACACCGCCAACGAAGAGCCTGTGGGCGACGCGCCGGCACTGGGCCCGCGCGTTGGCCGCCTGGACGCGGGCATGACCCGGCTGGCCGAGCCTACGCGCGAGGTCCAGATCCTGGACGAGCACGGAAAGCCGCTGCGTGCCGACGATCATGACCGTCGTTTCTTCGAGGGGCCGTGGCTGCACAGGTACCAGGGCCGCTACTACCTTTCGTACTCCACCGGTAACACCCACCTGTTGTGCTACGCCATCGGCGACAGCCCGTACGGGCCGTTCACCTATGCCGGCGTGATCCTCAAGCCGGTGGTGGGATGGACCACGCACCATTCCATCTGTCAGTTCCAGGGGCAGTGGACGCTGTTCTATCACGACGCGGTGCTGTCGGGCGGCGTGACCCACCTGCGCTCGATCAAATCCACACCGCTGCACATGGAGGCGGATGGCCGCATCCGGACGATCGATCCCTATGGTGCGTGATATCGCGTTGCCGATGGACGACGCGCAGGCCCCGATGCCGGCCGGGGAGATGTACTGGCTTCGCGCCGGTGCGCTGGAGGTGGCGCTGGCTCCCGAGGCGGGAGGGCGCATCGCCCAGCTGCGCTACGAAGGCGTCGACTGGCTGGTGGGTGCGGAGGAGGGTGGGCAGGCCGCCATCGCCTGGGGGTGCTATCCGATGGTGCCCTGGGCCGGGCGCATCCGGCGTGGACGCTTCCCGTTCGATGGGCGCGACTACTTACTGCCGGCCACGTTTGGTGACCATGCGATTCATGGGGTCGGGTTCACGCGCCGCTGGCAGATCGACCATCTTGCGTCCGATGCCGCAACCTTGTCGCTGGCGCTTCCCAACGATGTGTACTGGCCTTTCGGTGGCGTCGCCACGCAGGTCATCCACGTGCAGGCCAACAGCGTGCGACTGCAGCTTTCGGTGCAGGCGGGGGAGCGGGCGATGCCTGCCGTGCTGGGCTGGCACCCTTGGTTCCGAAAGCCGGATCGTTTGTTGTTTACCCCGGATGCCATGTATCCGCAGGACGGGGAAGGCATCGCCGTACTGCCCCGCGTGAGTCCGGGCCCCGGTCCATGGGACGACTGCTTCGTCGCTTCCGGCGACGCGATGCTGGAGCGCGCAAGGCAGCGGCTGCTGTTGCATGCAGATACCGATCACTGGGTGGTGTACGACGGCCCCCGCCACGCCACCTGCGTCGAACCGCAGACAGGTCCGCCCGACGCATTCAACCTGGCACCGAACCGCCTCGAACCGGGCCAGCGCCTGCAGCTGACCTTCGAACTGACGTGGCACACACGGTAGGGTCGGTTCCCAAACGACCGCACGGGACGGCTCAACGCCCGGTGACGCATTGCCTGCATCGGCGGCATGCTTCCGACGCAGGCAATGCACCAATGCACCGATCATCCCCACCGGCAGTCGTTTGGGAAACGACCCTACCGAGCATCTCAACCCGTTTCCACGGGAACAGTCTGTTGTCACAACCGCCACACACCCGGGCGTATAGTCGGGTCATGCTCCCAAAAGGACCGAAGCGATGCCCAAAGGCTCAGACCTCCTCGTTGCCGCGCTCGAGAACGAAGGCGTGGACCGCATCTTCGGCGTCCCCGGCGAGGAAAACCTCGATTTCCTGGAATCCCTGCGCAACTCCCGCATCGAGCTGGTCCTCACGCGGCATGAACAGGCGGCGGCGTTCATGGCCGCCACCCATGGCCGGCTCACAGGCCGGCCCGGCGTCTGCCTGGCCACGCTCGGTCCCGGAGCCCTGAACTTCTCCACCGGTGCCGCCTATGCCCACCTCGGGGCCTGGCCGATGATCCTGATCACCGGCCAGAAGGCGGTCATGAGCGCCAAGCAGGCCCGCTTCCAGATCGTGGACATCGTGGCCTCGATGAAGCCGCTCACTAAAATGACCCGCCAGATCGTCAATGCCGCGGCCATTCCGGCCACTGTGCGCGATGCCTTCCGCGTGGCCATGGAGGAGCGGCCTGGCCCGGTACACCTGGAGCTGCCAGAAGACATCGCAGGCGAAGAGGTGGACGCTGTTCCCGTGGTGCCCGTGCACCCGCTGGAGCGCCCGGTAGCTCACGCCGCCGCGCTGGACCGTGCCGCCGCCGCCATCCTCGCCGCCAGGCGCCCGCTGGTGATGATCGGTGCCGCCGCCAGTCGCCCGTGGCTGAGCGGTGCGCTTTCCGCCTTCGTGGGCCGTACCCGGCTGCCTTTCTTCAACACGCAGATGGGCAAGGGTGCCGTGACCGGGGGTTCCAACCTCTACATGGGTACCGCAGCGCTCTCCGAGGGCGACTACGTCCATGAAGCCGTGGCCCGTGCGGACCTGATCATCGCCATCGGCCACGACACCATCGAGAAGCCCCCGTTCCTGATGAAGAGCGGTGGTGGCCCCAAGGTCGTCCATGTCAGCTTCCAGTCCGCTACCGTGGAGCAGGTCTACCAGCCGGACATCGAAGTGATCGGCGATATAGGGGCCAGCGTAGAGGCCCTTGCCGAACGCCTGGAAGGAAAGCTCACCGAAGACCCCGGCATGGTGGAGCTGCGCCAGAAGATCCTGGCCCGCCTCAACGACCGCGCCGAGGAAGACCGTTTCCCGGTCACCCCGCAGCGTCTTGTGCACGACGTACGCACCGCCATGCCCGAAGATGGCATCGTCTGCCTCGACAACGGCATGTACAAGATCTGGTTCGCCCGCAATTACCGCACGCATGTGGCCAACACGTTGCTGCTGGACAACGCATTGGCCACCATGGGTGCCGGACTTCCGTCGGCCATGATGGCCTCCCTGCTGCACCCTGACCGCCGCGTGCTGGCGGTGTGCGGCGATGGCGGTTTCATGATGAACTCGCAGGAAATGGAAACCGCCGTGCGGCTGGGCCTGAACCTGGTGGTGCTCATCCTCAACGACAGCGCCTACGGCATGATCCGCTGGAAACAGGCCGTGGATGGCTTCGAGGACTTCGGCATGCGCTTCGGCAACCCCGACTTCGTGCGCTACGCCGAAGCCTATGGCGCGAAGGGCACCCGGGTCACGGCCGTGGACGAGCTGGTGCCCAGCATTGAAGCCGCCTTCGCCGGTGGCGGCGTCCACCTGCTGGACGTACCCATCGATTACTCCGAAAACACCCGCGTGCTGGTGGATGAACTCCGCAACCGCACGCCCGACGTCGGCTGCGCGTAATCCGCCACGTTGCCCCATAACCAAGGAATTCGTGATGCTCACTGTAGTACAGGCTTTTGACCGCGCGCCGATCTCGGACGTTCCCTATGACAACGCCGCAGCGCTTGAGCGCAAGCTCAGCGCGGCCGCGCGCGTGTTCAAGGATCGTGACGGCTGGCTGTCGCCGCACCAGCGCATCGCCATTCTGCGCAGGCTGGCCGCGCTGATGGAGGCCAAGCGTGACCACCTCGCGCTGCAGATCGCCCGCGAAGGCGGCAAGCCGCTGCCCGACGCCATCATCGAGACCAACCGCGCCATCGACGGTGTGCACAACGCCGCCGACGAGCTGCGCAACTTCGCCGGCCGCGAGATTCCGATGGGACTTTCGGCTGCCGCGGAGAACCGCTGGGCATTCACCACCCGCGAGCCGATTGGCGTGGTCGCGGCCATTTCCGCGTTCAATCACCCGCTGAATCTGATCGTGCACCAGGTCGCCCCGGCCATTGCAGTGGGCTGCCCGGTCATCATCAAGCCCGCATCCGCCACGCCGCTGTCGTGCCTGGAGTTCGTTGCCATGGTCCACGAAGCCGGCATGCCGGAGCCGTGGGTGCAGAGCTTCGTGCCGGAAGGCAATGAACTGGCCGAGGCGCTGGCCACTGACAAGCGCGTGGCCTTCCTGAGTTTCATCGGCTCGGCCAAGGTGGGTTGGTCGCTGCATTCCAAGCTCGCCCATGGTGCCCGTTCGGCACTCGAGCACGGTGGCGTGGCTCCGGCCATCGTGGACCGCAGTGCGGATGTGGGGAAGATCATCGAACCCATCGTGAAGGGCGGTTACTACCATGCCGGTCAGGTGTGCGTTTCCACCCAGCGCATCTTCGTGCACGAGGCCATCGCGGATGACTTCACGCAGGCGCTGATCGCCCGTGTCGAGAAGCTGCGCACCGGCGACCCGACCCTGAAGGACACCGAAGTGGGCCCGCTCATCCAGACGCGCGAGGCCGACCGCGTGGCCGAATGGATCGACGAAGCCGTGAAGGGTGGGGCGCAGCTCGCCACCGGCGGCAAGCGCCTCTCCGAAACCACGCTACAGCCCACCGTGCTGCTCAACCCGGCTGCCGACGCCCGCGTGACCACGCAGGAGATCTTCGGCCCAGTGGTTGCGGTGTACCGCTTCAGCGATCTGGACGAGGCCATTGCCCGCGCCAATGCACTGCCCACCGCCTTCCAGTCCAGCATCTTCGCCCAGGACATCGACGTGGCCATGCGCGCCGCCAACCGCCTCGACGCCTCGGCCGTGATGATCAATGACCCGACCGCATTCCGTACCGACTGGATGCCGTTCGCCGGCCGCCGCGAATCCGGCTACGGCACCGGCGGCATCCCGTACACCATGCGCGACATGTCGCAGGAAAAGATGATTCTGATGCGCCGCAGCTGAATCTGTCGGGAT
>JAEWLO010000202.1 GCA_023457475.1 Pseudomonadota bacterium
GGCGTGCAGAAGATCGGCGACTACTACTACAACTTCTGGAAGGACAAGCAGCACGAACGTGGCCTGTGGCGGCGCACCACGCTGGACGAATACCGCAAGCCCGCGCCGAAGTGGGAAACCGTGCTCGACCTGGATGCGCTGAACAAGGCCGAGGGCGAAAACTGGGTGTGGCACGGGGCCGAATGCCTGCGCCCGGAATACACCCGCTGCCTGATCGCGCTGTCGCGCGGCGGTGCCGACGCGGACGTGACCCGCGAGTTCGACCTGGGTAGCCGGACCTGGATCCAGGATGGCTTCTTCCGGCCGGAATCCAAGGGTGGCCTGGGCTGGATTGATCGGGACACGGTGTTCGTCTACACCGATTTCGGCGACGGCAGCATGACCACCTCCGGTTATCCTCGCATCGCCAAGCGCTGGAAGCGCGGCACGCCCATGAGCAGTGCCAGCGTGGTGTACGAAGGCAAGGCCGATGACATGTACATCGCCGCCCTGCACGACGACACCCCGGGCTTCGAGCGCAGTCTGGTCAGCCGCACGCTCGCCTTCTACAACAACGAGCTGTATCTCATCGGCGACGACGGCAAGCTCGTCAAGATCGATGCGCCCAACTCCGCCGAGAAGGGCCTGCGCCGCGACTGGCTGACGCTGGAGCTGCGCGAGCCGTGGACCGTGGGCGGCAAAACCTACACCGCCGGTTCGCTGCTGGTGACGAAGCTGGATGATTTCCTGGCCGGCAAGCGTGATTTCGAGGTGCTGTTCGCACCGACCGACACCACGTCGCTGGCCGGGTCCACCTGGACGAAGAACCACCTGGTGCTCAATGTCCTGGACGACGTGAAAAGCCGTCTGAGCGTGCTGACCCCGGGCGAGGGTGGCTGGAAGAAGAGTGAATTCACCGGTGCGCCCGCGTTCGGCACCGTGGCGGTGGGCGCGGTCGATGCCGATGAAAGCGACGCGGTGTGGATGACCGTCACCGACTACCTGACCCCGACCACGCTGGCCCTGGCCGAGATCGGCAAGGCCCCGGAAGTGCTCAAGACCATGCCGGCGTTCTTCGATGCCGAGGGCAAGGTGATCGAACAGCACTTCGCCACCAGCAAGGACGGTACGCGCGTTCCGTACTTCGTGGTGCATGCCAAGGACATGAAGCGCGACGGCAGCAACCCGACCCTGCTGTACGGCTACGGCGGCTTCGAGATCTCGCTGACCCCGTCGTACTCGGGCGGCATGGGCCGCGCGTGGCTGGAAAAGGGCGGCGTGTATGTCGTGGCCAACATCCGCGGCGGCGGCGAGTACGGCCCGCGCTGGCACCAGGCCGCATTGAAGCAGAACCGCCACAAGGCGTATGAGGACATGGCCGCGGTGGCCCGCGATCTCGTCACCCGCAAGATCACCTCGCCGAAGCACCTGGGCGTGCAGGGCGGCAGCAACGGTGGCCTGCTCACCGGCAACATGCTGACCCAGTACCCGGAGCTGTTCGGCGCGGTGGTGATCCAGGTGCCGCTGCTGGACATGAAGCGCTACAGCCACCTGCTGGCGGGCGCGTCGTGGATGGCGGAATACGGCAACCCGGACACGGCGGACTGGAGCTACATCCAGACCTTCTCGCCGTACCACCTGTTCGACCCGAAGAAGACCTATCCGCCGGTGTTGTTCACCACGTCCACCCGTGACGACCGGGTCCACCCCGGCCACGCGCGCAAGATGGCGGCGAAGATGATCGACGCCGGCAAGGACGTGACCTACTACGAGAACATCGAAGGCGGCCACGGTGGTGCTGCGAACAATGCGCAGGCCGCGCATATGTCAGCGCTGGCGTATGCGTTCCTCTGGGAACGTCTGAAATATCCGGTGTCCGGCCAACGGCCGGGGCTACCGATGGTCCGCCCGCAGGTCTGCGGCCGGCCCATCTCCGGGTGGTGGGGCGTCTGGTTGGCTCCGCCCCGTTTTGAACGCCGCGCCGAAATGCGCGGCGTTTTTTTCATGCGGTCCACGTCTCCAAACCGCGCCGGATCCGATCCACCGCCTCCTGCAGGCGGGGAATCTCCTGCGTGTACGCCAGGCGCACATGCTGGTTCGCGCGGTGGAAGCCAAAATCCAGGCCGGGTGTGAATGCCACGTGCTGGGTTTCCAGGAAATGCGCGCAGAAGGCCTGCGCATCGTCGGTGAAGGCACTCACGTCGCAGTACAGGTAGAACGCCCCTTCCGGTTCCACTTCGATGCGGAAGCCGAGCGCGCGCAGGGCCGGCAGCAGGTAATCGCGGCGCTCCTGGAACGCGTGGCGGCGCTGTTCGAAGATCGCCAGGGTGTCTGCTTCAAAGCACGCCAGCGCGGCGTGCTGGGCAATGCTGGACGCGCTGATATACAGGTTCTGCGCCAGCTTCTCCAGCTCCGGCACGGCATCCGGCGGGGCCACCAGCCAGCCCAGCCGCCAGCCGGTCATGCCGAAATACTTGGAGAAACTATTGAGCACGAAGGCTTCGTCATTGACCTCCAGCACACTGGATGCATCCATGCCGTAGGTCAGGCCGTGGTAGATCTCGTCCACCACCAGATGCCCGCCGCGCACCTTCAGCGCCTGCGACAGGTCGTCCAGCTGCGTGGCGGACAGCACGGTCCCGGTGGGGTTCGCCGGCGAGGCCACCAGCGCCCCCACGCTATGCGATGCACCGCCGGTAGCGCCGGCCGTTGGCCGGCCCTCGGTACCTTCTGCAATCCAATGCGTCTCCACCAACGCCGGCGTCAACTGATACGCCGTTTCCGGTCCAACAGGCACCAGCTGCGCGGCCCCCTCGACCAGCCGCAGGAAATGCCGGTTGCACGGATACCGGGGGGCGGCCAGCAGCCAGGGCTGGTCCGGGTCGACCAGCAGGCTGCTGGCCAGCAGCAACGCACCGGACCCACCCGGCGTGACCAGCACCCGCTCCGGATCCAGGTCCACGTTGTAGCGTTGCCCGTAGAACCCGGCGATGGCCGCCCGCAGGGCCGGCAGCCCGCGCGCTGCGGTGTACCGCGTGTGGCCGGCGGCCAACGCGGCCTGACCGGCGCGCACGATCGGCTCGGCGGTGGTGAAATCGGGTTCGCCGATCTCAAGGTGGATCACATCATGGCCGGCCTGCTCCAGCGCCTGCGCGCGGGCCAGCAGCGACATGACGTGGAAGGGGGCGATGTCCTGGCTGCGTTGACTGTAAGGCATGCCGACATCATAGGCGGCGGGCGCGGGAGCAGCCACTTGCATGCCGCATGCGACACCACCCAGACTGAGCGGCGCAAGGACGCCATTGCATTCACACCCACGGAGCCGCATCTGATGAAATCCACCTTCTGCTTTCTGGTAGCCAGCCTGATGACCACCACCGCACATGCCGCCCCCGCGCTGACGCCCCCCGATGCCGACCGGCACCCGCATGAGGTCAAGGCTCCTTTCGGCGCGGTGCGCACCGACGAGTACTACTGGCTGCGCGACGACAAGCGCGAGAACCCCGCGATGCTGGCGTATCTGAATGCGGAGAACGGGTACACCGACCAGGTGATGGCCCCGCTCAAGCCGCTGGAAGACACGCTGTACAAGGAGATCGTCGCGCGCATCAAGCAGGACGACGCCAGTGTGCCGGCCCGTGATCGTGGCTACTGGTACTACACGCGTTTTGAAACCGGCAAGGACTATCCGATCCAGGCGCGGCGCAAGGGCAGCATGGAGGCTCCGGAAGAGATCCTGCTCGACGTCAACCAGATGGCCGAAGGGAAGAATTACTTCAATGTCGGCGATGCCGATGTCAGTCAGGACAACCAGCTGCTGGCCTGGGCCGAGGATGCCGTGGGCCGCCGCCAGTACGTGATCCGCTTCAAGGATCTGCGCACCGGCGAGGTGTTGCCGGACCGGATCGAGAACGTGTCGCCGAACGTGGTCTGGGCCGACGACAACCGGACGCTGTTCTACGTCGAGAACGACCCGGAGACGCTGCTCACCGTGCGGGTGAAGAAGCATGTGCTCGGAACCCCGGCCAGCAGCGACGTGCTGGTTTACGAGGAGCAGGACGACAGCTTCTACATGGGCGTGGGACGCACCCGCGACGATCGCTTCATCACCATCGACCTGCACAGTACGGTCAGCTCGGAAACCCGCTATGCCTCCGCCGCGGACCCGCAGGCATTCACCGTGCTGGCCCCGCGCGCGCGTGACGTGGAGTACGACGCCGCCCACTTCGGCGGGCGCTGGGTGATCCGCACCAATGATGCCGGTGCCAGGAACTTCAAGCTGGTCACGGCACCCACCGACAGCACCGCGCGCAGCCAGTGGACCGATTGGGTGACGCACGATGCGGACGTACTGGTGGAAGGCTTCGAGCTGTTCGACGGCTTCAGCGCCATCGCCGAGCGATCCAACGGCCTGGAGCGCATCCGCCTGCTGTTCGCGGATGGCCGCCAGGACTACGTAAAGGCCGATGAGCCGACCTATTCGATGGGAATTGCCGCCAATCCGGAGCCGGACAGCGTGTGGCTGCGGTACGCCTACAACTCGATGACGACGCCTACCACGACCTACGAACTCAACACCGTGAGCGGTGAGCGGCGCCAGCTCAAGCAGCAGCCGGTACCGGGCTATGATCCCTCGAAGTACACCACCGAGCGGGTCTGGGTGACGGCGCGCGATGGCGCGAAAGTACCGGTCTCGCTGGTCTACCGCAATGGCTTCAGGAAGGATGGTACGGGTGCGCTGTACCAGTACGCCTACGGCAGCTATGGCATGTCGATGGACCCCGGCTTCAGCCAGACCGTGGTCAGCCTGCTGGATCGCGGCGTGGTGTACGCCATCGCGCACATCCGCGGCGGGGAGGAAATGGGCCGTGCCTGGTACGACGACGGCAAACTGCTGCACAAGCAGAACACCTTCAACGACTTCGTCGACGTGACCCGCGAGCTGGTCCGTCAGGGCTATGCCGCGCCGGACCGTGTGGCGGCGTCGGGTGGCAGTGCCGGCGGCCTGCTGATGGGCGCGGTGGCCAACCAGGCCCCGCAGGATTACCGGGTAATGGTGGCCCAGGTGCCGTTCGTGGACGTGGTCACGACCATGCTCGACGCCAGTATCCCGCTTACCACCAATGAGTACGATGAGTGGGGCAACCCGGAGCAGCGCGAGTACTACGACTACATGTTGACGTACTCGCCGTACGACTACGTCACCCGCCAGGCTTACCCCGCGCTGTTCGTCGGCACCGGTCTGTGGGACTCCCAGGTGCAGTACTGGGAGCCGGCCAAGTGGGTGGCCCGCCTGCGCGACCAGAACAC
>JAEWLO010000203.1 GCA_023457475.1 Pseudomonadota bacterium
ATGCGGCACAGCTTCGCGCCGGTGGCGGCGGCGAAGTCGCGTGCGGCAGCGCGGATGGCAGCGGCCTGCGGGTGGTTCTCGGCGATGCCGCCGACGATGACCACGGCGTTGCCGCTCACGGTCTGGCGCAGGTCGCCGTTGCCGAGGGCATCGACGAACTTCGACGGAGCGACGATCTGCTTGCCGGCCAGCTTGAAGGCGAAGTCGAAGTCGACCGGGTTGATCGCGTGGATCTTCGCGTTGCGCGTGGTCTGCGCCTTGCGCAGACGGGCGTGCAGCAGCGGCAGTTCGTGGCGGATGTTGCTGCCGACGACCACGATGTGATCCGCCGCTTCGATCTCCACCAGCGACGCGCCGAAGATTTCGGCAACGGCGGCGTCGGAGAAGTCGCGGTTGTTGATGCGGTGGTCGAGGTTGCCGGTGTTCAGCCCCTTGGCCAGACGGGCGAGCAGTGCACCGTCCTCGTTCGACGCCGACGGGTGCACCAGCACGCCGAGGTCGTCGCCGGTGTTGGCCGACAGAATGGCCTTGGCCGCGGCCAGGCCTTCGGCCCAGCTCACTTCCTGCCATTCGCCGTTGACCTTGCGCAGCGGCTTGACGGCGCGGTCGGCGCTGTACAGACCCTGGTGCGAGTAGCGGTCGCGGTCGGACAGCCAGCATTCGTTGACGAGTTCGTTGTCACGCGGCACCGAACGGAGCACTTCGCCGCGGCGCACGTGCAGGAACAGGTTCGAGCCCATGGCGTCGTGGTAACCGAGCGATTCGCGCGCGGTCAGCTCCCACGGCCGGGCGCGGAACTGGAACACCTTGTTGGTCAGCGCGCCCACCGGGCAGACGTCGACGACGTTGCCGGAAATCTCGGTGGTCAGCGGCTTGCCGTCATAGGTGCCGATCTGCAGGTTTTCACCGCGGTACATGCCACCCAGTTCATAGGTACCGGCGACGTCGGCCGTGAAACGGACGCAGCGGGTGCACTGGATGCAGCGGGTCATTTCGGTGGCGACCAGCGGACCGATGTCCTCGTCGGGCACCACGCGCTTGCGCTCGTTGAAACGGCTCACCGAACGGCCGTAGCCGAGCGAGACGTCCTGCAGTTCGCATTCGCCGCCCTGATCGCAGATGGGGCAGTCCAGCGGGTGGTTGATGAGCAGGAACTCCATCACCGAACGCTGGAACTTGAGCGCCTTCTCGCTGCGGGTGGCGACCTTCATGCCGTCCATCACCGGGGTGGCGCAGGCCGGAGCCGGCTTGGGCGACTTTTCCACGTCGACCAGGCACATGCGGCAGTTGGCGGCGATCGGCAGCTTCTCGTGGTAGCAGAAGCGCGGAATCGGGATGCCGGCCTTGTCGGCGGCCTGGATGATCATCGAGCCCTTGGGCACGACGAGAGCCTGGCCGTCGATCTCGACGGTCACATGCCCTTCCGGTACCACCGCAGGGGTCGCGCCGGGATTGTTGGGTTGCGCGCTCATGCGGCGGCTGCCTCCACCTTCTTGCCGTCAACCATCGAATGACCGTTGACGATGTAGTACTCGAATTCGTCCCAGAACTGGCGCAGGAAGCCCTGGATGGGCCATGCCGCCGCTTCACCGAACGCACAGATGGTGTGGCCTTCGATCTGGCCGGCCACTGCCTTCAGCTGGTGCAGGTCTTCCATGGTCGCCTTGCCGGCGACGATGCGCTCGAGCACGCGGTGCATCCAGCCGGTGCCTTCACGGCACGGGGTGCACTGGCCACAGGATTCCTTGTGGAAGAACTGGCTGATGCGGCAGGCGAACTTGACGCAGCAGACGCTGTCGTCGAGCACCACGATGGCGCCCGAGCCCAGGCCGGTGCCGAGGGCACGCAGGGTGTCGTAGTCCATCTGCAGGCCCTTGAGTTCTTCGGCCTTCAGCACGGGCATGGAGACGCCGCCCGGGATCGCGCCCTTCAGGGTGCGGCCCGGCTTGAGGCCACCGGCCATCTCCAGCAGATCGTCGAAGGTGGTGCCGAGCGGCACTTCGAAATTGCCGCCCTTCTGCACGCAACCGGAGACCGAGAAGATCTTCGGACCGCCGTTCTTGGTCAGGCTCAGGCTCTGGAACCATTCCGGACCGTTGCGGATGATCGCCGGCACCGAGGCGTAGGTCTCGGTGTTGTTGATCGTCGACGGCTTGCCGTACAGGCCGAAGTTGGCCGGGAACGGCGGCTTGTAGCGCGGCTGGCCCTTCTTGCCTTCCAGCGATTCCATCAATGCGGTTTCTTCGCCGCAGATGTACGCACCGGCACCCAGCGCACCGTAGATGTCGATGTCCACGCCGCTGCCGAGCACGTTCTTGCCCAGCCAGCCGTTCGCGTACGCGTCCGCCAGGGCCTGCTCGAAGTTCTCGAAGGGCTCGTGGTGGAACTCACCGCGCAGGTAGTTGTAGCCCACGGTGCTGCCGGTGGCATAGCAGGCAATGGCCATGCCTTCCACGACGGAATGCGGGTTGTAGCGCAGGATGTCGCGGTCCTTGCAGGTACCCGGCTCGGATTCGTCCGAATTGCACAGGATGTACTTCTGCATGGTGCCCTTGGGCATGAAGGACCACTTCAGGCCGGTCGGGAAGCCCGCGCCGCCACGACCGCGCAGGTTCGACTGCTTGACCAGCTCGATCACCTGCTCCGGCGGGATCTTCTCTTCGAGGATCTTGCGCAGGGCGGCGTAGCCACCGGTCTTGAGGTAGCTTTCATACGACCACGGGGTGTCGTAATGCAGCGTGGTGTAGACCACCTGGTGGGGCAGCGGTGCGGGACCGACCGGACCGGTGGGTGCGTGATGATGTGCCATGACTTACTCCAACCCGTCCAGCAGCTCGTCGACTTTCTCGACGGTCAGGCGCTCGTGATAGTGGCCGTTGATGACCATCATCGGCGCACCGGCACAACCGGCCAGGCATTCTTCTTCGCGCTTGAGGTAGACGCGGCCGTCCGCGGTGGACTGTCCGGTCTTGCAGCCAAGCTTCTTCTCGGCATGCGCCACCAGGTCTTCCGCGCCGTTCAGCCAGCAGCTGATGTTGGTGCAGAAGGCCACGTTGTGGCGACCCACCTTCTCCAGCTCGAACATCGAGTAGAAGCTGGCGACCTCGTAGGCCCACACCGGCGGCAGGTCCAGGTACTTGGCAACGCCGGCGATCAGCTCGTCGGTCAACCAACCGGCGTTCTGCTCCTGCGCGGCATGCAGGCCCTGCAGCACGGCCGAGCGCTTGCGGTCCGGCGGGAACTTGGCCAGCCAGTGATCAATGTGAGCGCGCGTCTTGTCGCTCAGCACCACCATCGGGTCGACGTCGCGCGCCGCCTCGAAATTACCCGTCGCCTTCATCGGCCGACCTCAGCAAATACCAGATTGTTTGAAACCAGAACCTGCAGCGCCGGCAGCAGCCGGCGGGTGTCAGGCATCGAGCAGACGGCGACCATTACCGGTCCACCTCACCGAACACCAGGTCGTAGGTGCCGATCATGGCCACCACGTCGGCGAGCATGTGCCCGCGCACGACCGAGTCGATCGAGGACAGATGGGCGAAGCCCGGCGCGCGCAGGTGCACGCGGAACGGCTTGTTGGCGCCATCGGACATCAGGTAGCAGCCGAACTCGCCCTTGGGCGCCTCGACCGCGCTGTAGGTTTCGCCGGCCGGCACGCAGTAGCCTTCACTGAACAGCTTGAAGTGATGGATCAGCGCTTCCATGTCGTCCTTCATGTCTTCGCGGCTGGGCGGCGCGACCTTGAAGTTCTTCACCATCACCGGGCCCGGGTTGGCCTTCAGCCACGCCACGCACTGCTTGATGATGCGGTTGGATTCGCGCATTTCCGCGACACGGACCAGGTAACGGTCGTAGCAGTCGCCTTCCTTGCCGAGCGGGATGTCGAAATCGACGGCGTCGTACTTGGCGTACGGCTGCTTCTTGCGCAGGTCCCAGGCAATGCCCGAGCCGCGCAGCATCACGCCGGTCATGCCCCAGGCATGCGCCAGTTCGGGGGTGACCACGCCGATGCCGACGGTACGCTGCTTCCAGATGCGGTTGTCGGTGAGCAGGGTTTCGTACTCATCGACGCGCGACGGGAATTCCTTGGTGAAGTTTTCCAGGAAGTCCAGCAGCGAACCTTCGCGCGAGGCGTTGAGGTTCTTCAGGGCCGTGCCCTTGTGCCAGCGCGATTCCTTGTACTTCGGCATCTGGTCCGGCAGATCGCGGTAGACACCGCCCGGACGGTAGTACGCCGCATGCATGCGCGCACCGGAGACCGCTTCGTAGCAGTCCATCAGCTCTTCGCGCTCGCGGAAGGCGTACAGCATGACCGCCATCGCGCCCAGATCGAGCGCGTTGGAGCCGAGCCACATCAGGTGGTTCAGGATGCGCGTGACTTCATCGAACATGGTGCGGATGTACTGCGCGCGCTCCGGCGCTTCGATCCCCATCAGGGTTTCGATCGCGCGCACGTAGGCGTGTTCGTTGCACATCATCGACACGTAGTCGAGGCGGTCCATGTAACCGATGGACTGGTTGAACGGCTTGGACTCGGCCAGCTTCTCGGTGCCCCGGTGCAGCAGGCCCACGTGCGGGTCGGCGCGGACGATGGTTTCACCGTCCATCTCCAGGATCAGGCGCAGCACACCGTGCGCGGCCGGATGCTGGGGACCGAAGTTCATGGTGTAGTTGCGGATTTCCTGCCGGCTTTCGGCGGCATTGCTCGCAAACGCCTGGTGTGACTGATGGATCTGGCTCACTTCACTGCCTCCGACTGCGCGGTTTCACCGGCAGCGGTCTGGAAACGGGCATCGTCACGGATCACGCGCGGCACGCCGACGCGCGGTTCGACCGAAGTCACCGGCTCATAGATCACGCGCTTCTTTTCTTCGTCGTAGCGCACTTCGACGTTGCCGATCAGCGGGAAGTCCTTGCGGAACGGATGGCCCACGAAACCGTAGTCGGTCAGGATGCGGCGCAGGTCCGGGTGACCCTCGAAGATCACGCCGAACAGGTCGAACGCTTCACGCTCGAACCAGTTCAGGCCCGGCCACACGCTGGTCAGCGAGGCGACCACCGGCAGGTCTTCGCTCGGCGCGAAGCAGCGGATGCGCATGGTCAGGTTGTGCTGGTAGGAGCGCAGCTGCGCCACCACGGCAAAACGCTGCTGCGGGACCGGCTGCGGCTGGGTACCGTCGGCGGTTTCGCGGGTGGGGAACTCGCCCCATGCGAAACGGCCGACCGCCTTGCCTTCCACGCCACGGCTGAAGCCGTGCGAGGAGACGTCGGCGGTGTCCCATTCGTCGTCGCCGTAGCCCAGGTAGTCCAGGCCACACAGATCGACGGACTGCTCGAAACCGAATTCGTCGCGCAGCGCCAGCGCCGTGGCATGCCAGTCAGCAGCGGGCACTTCCAGCGTCACTTCGCCGCGGGGTTCGACCACGAAGACCTGCGCACCAGCGAAACGTGCGGAGAGTCGGTCGATGAAGGATGCTTGCTCTGCCATGGGGGCTTGGCGCGCTCTTGTAAGGAGGAATGTCAGCGGGCGATGGTCTGCGTACGCCAGATCTTCTTCTGCAGCAGCAGGATCCCGTACACCAGCGCTTCGGCGGTAGGCGGGCAACCCGGGACGTAGACGTCCACCGGCACCACGCGGTCGCAACCACGCACCACTGCATAGGAGTAGTGGTAGTAGCCGCCACCGTTGGCGCAGCTGCCCATGGAGATGACCCACTTGGGGTCCGGCATCTGGTCGTAGACCTTGCGCAGCGCCGGGGCCATCTTGTTGACCAGCGTGCCGGCCACGATCATCACGTCGGACTGACGCGGCGACGGGCGGAACACCACACCGTAGCGGTCAAGGTCCAGGCGCGCCGCGCCGGCATGCATCATCTCGACCGCGCAGCAGGCCAGACCGAAGGTCATGGGCCACATCGAGCCGGTACGTGCCCAGTTCAGCAGCGCGTCGACGCTGGTGGTCACATAGCCCTTCTCGAGCAGCGGGTTGTCGCCTTCCGGCCGCAGGATGTCGTCGACCCGCCCTTCCGGGACCGGGTTGTTCATCAGGCCGTCGAGCGTCTGAATCACTCCCATTCCAGCGCTCCCTTCTTCCAGACGTAAATGAAACCGAGGAAAAGCATGCCCACGAAGAGGCCCATCGTGACGAGCGAACGCGCGCCCAGCTCCATGAACACCTGGGTCCACGGCACGATGAAGATGATTTCCAAGTCAAAGACGATGAACTGGATCGCGATCAGGTAATAGCGCACGTCGAACTTCATGCGCGCATCTTCGAAAGCCTCGAAACCGCATTCGTACGGCGAGAGCTTTTTCAGATCTGGTCGACGGGGAGCGAGGAATCGGCCGACCGCCATCAGCGCAACGCCGATACCGGTGGCAACCATCAGAAACAGCAGGGACGGCAAATATTCGGCCAGCACAGCGATTCTCTCTTGCCTCTGCCGCCACGCCTGCAGGCGTCTTGGCATGGGGGAGTGGACGGAAAACGCATCTGGCGCCGTGAGCGCCAGACCGGTTCCGCTTACAAACAAATGGTGCCCAAGAGGGGACTCGAACCCCTACGACCTAAGTCGCTACCACCTCAAGGTAGTGCGTCTACCAATTCCGCCACCTGGGCTTACGATCACATCGGGGGTTGCCCGGTGCGCCGCATATTGTAACCGTCTTCAGCGATTCTGGGAGCCCTCTGCGGGCTTTTCTTCACCAGAATTCGACGTTTCCGCCTGAGCCGGCACAGTGGCCGGGGCAGCAGCGGCCGGAACCGGCTGCGGCGCAGCGGCTTCGGGGGCTTTCGGCACGGCCGGGGCGGCCGGCAACTCACCGGCCGGGACGGCAGGAACGCTTGCAGCCGGGGCGGACATCACGCCCAGCCCCTGCTCTGCGGAGGGACGGCCGCCATGGCTGGCGTACCAGGCCATGAAGAGGCTGATGCCGAAGAACACCACGGCGAGCCACTTGGTGGTCTTGGACATGAAGTTGGACGCACCGCGCGCGCCGAACACGGTACCCGAGGCACCCGCGCCAAAACCCGAACCGGCAGCGGCACCGGAGCCACGCTGCATCAGGATGAGCGCGATCATGGCCACCGACACCAGCACATAGACCACATTGAGGATCAACATCAGCATTTCGAATCCGTCCTCGGATTATTTGATTCAGCGCCCGGCCGCCGCACTGACGATGGCCAGGAAATCTGCGGCCACCAACGAGGCACCGCCCACCAGCCCACCATCGACATCGGGCTGTGCAAACAGTTCCCCAGCGTTGTCGGGCTTCACGCTGCCGCCGTAGAGGATCGGCAACGAATCGGCAATTCTAGCATCCAGCTTGGCCACTTCGCCACGGATGAAGGCATGAACCTGCTGGGCCTGTTCCTTGGAGGCGGTTTTGCCGGTGCCGATGGCCCAGACGGGCTCATAGGCGACCACGGCCTTGCTGAATCCGGCGGCCCCGACGAGGTCGAGCACCGGAGCCAGCTGGCTGGCGATGACCTGCTCGGTCTGCCCGGCCTCGCGCTGCTCCAGGGTTTCGCCGACGCACAGCACGGGCACCAGGCCGGCATGCAGGGCGGCAGCGAACTTGCGGGCGACGAGTTCACTGCTCTCATGGTGGTACTGGCGACGCTCCGAGTGCCCGACCAGCCCGTAGCGGGCCCCGACGTCGGCCAGCATGGCGGCGCAGACCTCACCGGTGTAGGCCCCCTTCTCGTTGGAGCTGACGTCCTGGGAGCCAAACACGACCGCCCTGCCCTCGAAGGCCTCGACGAGTTCACCCAGATACGGCAGCGGCGGCAGGATCACGACCTCCACGCCGTCCCTGGGAAGGCTGGCGACGATGTCGGCAACGAGCTCGGTGGCGAATTGGCGGCTGCCATGAAGCTTCCAGTTACCGGCGACGATCTTGCGGCGCATGAGCGGGCTCCTTTTAGATATCAGCCGGCAATGATACCGGATGTAACGATCCTGCGTTTCCCGAAAACGCTTACATTTCAAATGGATAATGCGAACAGCCGGGCATCCCGGGGTTGCACGCGATCCTTGCGGTGCCGGGCGATGCCCGGCACTCGGATGGATCTTGGCGAACAGCCGGTGCGCAGAGAACCCCTGGCTTGGCGGGACGGTGCGGGTTCGCGGGGGTGTCAAAAACATGGATGTTTTTGACAAGCCCCCATGGACGGGTTTACGGC
>JAEWLO010000204.1 GCA_023457475.1 Pseudomonadota bacterium
ACCAGCGCGGCCACCGCGATCACCAGGTACTGCAGCAGCAGGCCCGTCGCCAACAGCCGCCGCCCAGGGCCTTGGTCACCTGGTAGGTGACCAGCGCCGCCACGTAGGCTGCCGCGAACAGGTAGAAGGTGGCAAAGCCGACCTGCTTCCACGAATTGGTCTCACGTTTGATGGTGGCCAGCGTCGAGATGCACATCGGCGCGTAGATGAACCACACGAGCAGCGACAGGCCGGTGGCCAGGGACCAGCCGTCAGCCACCACCGGGGTGAGCGCCTGGATGGCGGCATCGTCATCGGCTGCCTGCAGCGCGTAGATCGTGGCCAGCGAGGACACCGCCACTTCGCGCGCACCCATGCCCGGGATCAGGGCGATGCAGATCTGCCAGTTGAAGCCCAGCGGCGCGAAGAACACCGCCATGGCGTGACCGATCTGACCGGCGAAGCTGTAGTCGATCGCCGGCATGGTTGCGTTCTCGGGCGCGCCCGGGAACGACAGCAGCACCCACAACAGAATGGTCAGCGCCAGGATGATGCCGCCCACGCGCTTGAGGAAAATCATGCCGCGCTCGTACAACCCCACCGCCAGATCGCGCGGGTGCGGGATGCGGTACGAGGGGAGTTCCAGCATCAGTGGGTGCTCGCTCTTGTCGCGACGCCACTTCTTCATCACCCACGACATCAGCAGCGCGCTGAGAATGCCGGCCACATACAGTCCGAACAGCACCAGGCCCTGCTGACTGACGAAGCCCCACAGCGTCTTCTGCGGGATGAACGCACCGATCAGCAGCGCGTACACCGGCAGCCGTGCCGAACAGGTCATCAGCGGGGCGACCAGGATCGTGGCGAGACGGTCGCGCGGGTCCTGGATGCTGCGGGTCGCCATGATGCCGGGCACCGCGCAGGCGAAGCTGGACAGCAGCGGGATGAACGAGGGCCCGGACAGACCGGCCGACGCCATCATGCGGTCGAGCAGGAACGCGGCACGCGGCAGGTAACCGGACTCCTCCAGCGCCAGGATGAAGGCGAACAGGATCAGGATCTGTGGCAGGAACACCACCACGCCGCCCACGCCGGCGATGATGCCGTCGGTCAGCAGACTGGTGAGCGGACCTTCCGGCAGGTGGGCAGCGGCCAGTTCGCCCAGCCAGCCGAAGGCCGCTTCGATACCGTCCATCATCGGCGTGGCCCAGGCGAACACCGCCTGGAAGATGAGGAACATCACCACCACCAGGGTGAGCAGCCCGAACACGGGATGCAGCAGCCAGCGGTCCAGGGTGTCGTCGATTTTCGCGGTGCGGCTCGGCATGCTGACCGCCGCCGCCAGGATATCGCGCACCTGCGCGTGGTAGTCGCCCGACGGGTGCGGCACTTCGACCGGGGCCTGCAGGTGCGGCACCATCGCGTCCAGCCGCTCGACCAGCGCGCGTGCGCCCTGGCGGCGTACCGCCACGGTTTCCACCACCGGCACGCCCAGGGCCTGCTCAAGGGCCTGCACGTCGATCTTGATGCCGCGACGCTGCGCGGCATCCACCATGTTCAGGGCCACGATCATCGGCTTGCCCAGCTCGCGCAGCTCCAGCGCGAAGCGCAGATGCAGGCGCAGGTTGGTGGCGTCGATCACGCACAGCAGCACGTCCGGTGCCGCTTCACCGGGGTAGAAGCCCCGGCAGAAATCACGCGTGATCGCCTCGTCCAGGCTGGCCGGATGCAGGCTGTAGGCACCGGGCAGGTCGAGGACCGCGAACTCGCGGCCCGACGGCGAGCGAAGACGGCCTTCCTTTCGCTCCACGGTGACACCGGTGTAGTTGGCCACCTTCTGGCGGCTGCCGGTCAGCTGGTTGAACAGCGCGGTCTTGCCGCTGTTGGGATTCCCCACCAGGGCCACGCGCACGGCGGCGGTCGCGCTCATGCCCGGCCTCCGTCCGCCAGCGGCTGGATCCGGATGCGTTGCGCTTCGGCGATACGCAGGGCGAAACGGGTGAAGCCTACCTGTACCAGCAGCGGTTCTCCGCCGATCGGGCCACGGGCTACCAGACGCACGTTTTCACCCTGCACGAACCCCAGTTCCTGGAGCCGTCGGGCGATGGCGTCGTTTGCATGAAGTTCCTGCACGGCGTCCACCAGCGCGGAACCGTTCAGGGGCAGATCGGACAACGTCACAGGTCGGCTTCCGGTCGATAAGAATGGTTATCAATATTAGCATCGCCGCGTCGCGTCATGGCCCCGGTCCCCTGCACCGCTATGATCCGTACATGTAGATGGAGCACGACCAATCCCCATGAATGACGACCTCAAGAGTGAACGCCACGGTCCGGTCCTGACCCTGTGGCTGAACCGCCCCACCCTGCACAACGCGTTCGACGCCGGACTGATTGCCCGGCTGACCCTGGCCCTGGAGGCGGCCGGGCGTGACCCCGACGTCCGCGCGGTGGTGCTGGCCGGGCAAGGCCCTTCGTTCTCGGCCGGGGCGGACATGCAGTGGATGCGCGGCATGGCGGCTGCCGGCGAGGAGGAAAACCGGCTGGACGCACTGGCGCTGGCCCGGCTCATGCGCACCTTGAACGAACTGCCCAAGCCCACCGTGGCCAGGGTCCACGGCGCGGCGTTCGGCGGCGGAGTCGGCCTGGTGGCGTGCTGCGACATCGCCATCGCCAGTACCCAGGCCCGCTTCGGCCTGACCGAAAGCCGGCTGGGACTGCTGCCTGCCGTCATTTCGCCTTATGTGATCGAGGCCATCGGAGCCCGGCAGGCGCGTCGCTGGTTTGCCACCGGTGAACATTTCGACGCCGACACCGCGCTGCGCATCGGCCTGGTGCACCACCTGGTGGAGCCCGAGCGCCTCGACGAAGCCGTGCAGCGCCAGCTCGGCCTGCTCGACAAGGCGGGACCGATCGCCGCTGCGACGGCGAAACAACTGGTGCGGCGCGTGGCACAGGGTCACGACCGCGACGCGCTGGACCGCGACAACGCCGCGCTGATCGCACGCCTGCGCGTCTCTCCGGAAGGCCAGGAAGGGCTTGGGGCATTTCTCGACAAGCGCGCGCCGCAATGGGTCACCCAGGACTGACCTGCAGGCGGCGTGGCCGCTTTTGCGCATCTCCCGCGTATCTCCCTGACGTGGCTTGCCAGGGAACTGCGGCCCACTTTTCATCGTTGCCAGGATTTTTCGTGATCGCACCCGTACACCGCCCGCTGCCGGACCTGCGCTGTTCCCTTCCGGAGGCGCGCCGCCATGGATGACATCGTCCGCATCGTCGAGGTCGGCCCGCGCGACGGGCTGCAGAACGAAGCCCGCCCGGTGGCCACGGCCGACAAGATCGAGCTGATCCGGCAGCTGTCGCTGACCGGGTTGCGCACCATCGAGGCCACCAGTTTCGTCAGTCCTCGGTGGGTGCCGCAGTTGGCCGATGCCGCCGATGTGTATGCCGGCATCGCCCGTCGCCCGGGCATCGCCTACCCGGTGCTGGTCCCCAACGAGCAGGGCTATGAACGCGCGCGCGCGGTTGGCGTGGAGGAAGTCGCGGTGTTCACCGCCGCATCGGAAACCTTCAACCGCACCAACACCAATGCCGGCATCGACGAATCGCTGGCCCGCTTCGCGCCCATCCTGGCACGGGCGCAGGCCGACGGCGTCAAGGTCCGGGGTTATGTCTCCACGGTGCTCGGCTGCCCCTACCAGGGCGAAGTTCCGGTCAGCGAGGTGGTCCGCGTGGCCCGCGCGCTGCATGACATGGGCTGTTACGAAATTTCCCTGGGCGACACCATCGGCGTGGGCACCCCGCGCAAGGCCCGGGCGATGCTGCGTGCGGTCGCCGGCGAGCTGCCGATGGCAGCCCTGGCCGTGCATTTCCACGACACCTATGGCCAGGCCCTGGCCAATATCGATGCCTGCCTCGAAGAAGGCGTCCGCGTGGTGGATGCCGCCGTCTCCGGCGCGGGCGGCTGCCCCTATGCCAAGGGAGCGAGCGGCAATGTCGCCACCGAGGACGTGGTCTACCTGCTGCACGGCATCGGCATGCAGACCGGGATCGATCTGCCGGCCCTGGCCGCCACCGGGCGCTGGCTGGCGGCGCTGCTGGGACGCGAAACCGGCAGCAAAGCCGGCAGAGCGCTGGCGGCGACATGAGCCGGGGCAGCGCGCGCAGGGAGGCGGCGGTCGGTGACCATCTCACCGCCCACGTCCATGCGCTCGCCGCGCTCGAACGTGCCCTCACCCATCCCCCCGGGGAAGACGAACTGAAGGCGGTGCTGCGCGATGTGCAGCAGGCACTTCAGGAGGCGATGGACGAACGCCAGCTGGCCCTGCGACGGTATGCGGCACTGTTTGACGCGGTGCCGGACCCGGTCAGCATCCTCAGCGAAAGCGGCGTGGTGCTGGACCTGAACAACGCCGGCGTGCGCGCCTACGGCCGGCCGCGGGAAGACATCGTCGGCCAGCCGATCGAACTGCTCAACCCGGATCTTCCCAGCGACCACCTCGACCCGGTCTGGGAGGCCCTGCGGCGCGGCGAGACCTACGTCATCGAGGTCACCAACATGCGCGGCGATGGCAGCCGCTTCCCGGTCGAGGTCCACTCGGCGGGGTTCGAACACCAGGGCGAACACTGCATCGTGGCGGTGGCGCGTGACCTGAGCAGCCGCTGGCAGGCCGAATCGCGCTACCGGCTGCTGATGGAGTCGATCGACAAGGGTGTGGTGCTGTTCGACCGCAATCTGCACGTGGTCTCCGCCAACCCGGCCGCGCACCGCATTCTGGGCACCCAGTCCAGCGGCGGCAGCCTGCAGCACCTGCTGACCCCGGACGACTGGATCAGCGTGGACGAGCACGGTCACCCGCTGACCCGCGAACAATGGCCGGCGGCGCAGTCGCTGCAGCGCGGGCGGATCATCCGCAGCACCATCGTCGGCCTGTACCACCGACCGCGTGGGCGCATGATCTGGATTTCCACCACCAACGTGCCGGTCTACAGCAACGGCCGCGATACCCCGGACCATGTATTCGGGCTGTTCAGCGACATCACCGAGCTCAAGCGCAACAACACGCTGTTCGACCGCGCCCAGTCGCTGGCGCATATCGGCGGCTGGGAATGGGACCGCGGCCTGCAGCGCCTGTACCTCACCGATGAAGCCGCGCGCATTCTCGGCCAGGACCTGCCGATGCAGGATATGGCGCACCTGATGGAGTGCCTGCGCACGGACGACCGCATGCAGCTGCAGGCCGCCCTGCTGGACGTGATCGACCGCCAGGTGCCCTTCGAGCTGGAACTGCAGGGCCAACGCAGCGACGGCCACTCGTTCTGGGTGCGGATGATCGGCGAGGCCGAAGCCGGCGATGTGGACGCCGCCCGCATCGCGGGAACGGTGCAGGACATTACCGCGCGCAAGCACGCGGAGGAGACCCTGCGCATCCAGGCCCGCACCGACCCCCTCACCGGAATCATGAACCGCGACGCGGTGCTGGGCGACCTGGCCACGCGCATGGCCAGCCCCACCCACAGCCGGGTGGCGGTGCTGTACATCGACCTGGACCGCTTCAAGACCGTCAACGACCTGCTGGGCCACAACGCCGGCGATGAGCTGCTGGTGGATGCCACCCGGCGCATCTCCACGGCGATCGGCACCGAGGGCCTGGTGGCCCGGTTCGGCGGCGATGAGTTCCTGGTGGTCTGCGACACCCGCGACCAGCCCGACCAGCCCGAGCGGCTGGCAGAAGCCATCACCCAGGCGTTCGCCCCGCCCTTCCGCTTCGGCAGCGACGAATTCGCGGTCACCACCAGCATCGGCATTGCCCGCGCCCCGCAGGACGGGCTGCGCCCGCAGGTACTGATCCAGAACGCCGATATCGCGATGTACGACGTCAAACGTCGCACCCGCAACGGCTGGCAGGTGTTCTCGCCGGAACTGGCGCAGCGCCAGCACGACCGCCTGCAGATCGAGAGTCGCCTCCACCGGGCATTGGACGATGACGAGTTCCACCTGGTCTACCAGCCGCAGGTCGACCTCAAGACCGGCCAGCTGATCGCCGCCGAGGCCCTGATCCGCTGGCGCAACTCGCAACTGGGCGAACTGCGCCCGGACATCTTCATCGGCCATGCGGAAAGCACCGGCGACATCGTGCGCATCGGGCAATGGGTGCTGCGCGAGGCGTGCCGCCAGGTGCGGCAGTGGCAGGACGACGGACTGGGCATCGTGCGTGTCGCGGTCAATGTCTCCTACCGCCAGTTCGTCGGCGAAGACCTGGCCCGCAACGTGCGCCAGGTGCTGGATGAGTTTTCGCTGCCGGGCACCGCGCTGGAACTGGAGTTCACCGAGCGGGTATTGATCGAGGATGCGCCGGATACGCTGCAGACCTTCGCCCGCCTCCGCGAGATGGGCGTGCAGCTGACCATCGATGACTTCGGCGAGGGCTACAGCGCGCTGAACTACCTGCGCCGGCTGCCCATCCACGGGCTCAAGCTGAGCCAGATGTTCGTGGAGGGCGTGCCGGGCAATCGCTCGGACGTGGCCGTCTGCGAGGCGGTGTGCGGCATTGCGCGGAGCCTGGGGCTGGGACTGGTGGCCGAAGGCATCGAATCGGAAGCCCAGCGCCAGTATCTGCAGGGCATGGGCATTCCCGTGGGCCAGGGCTTCCTGTTCGCACCCGGGCTGGCCGCGGACGATTTCGCACGCCGGCTGGGTCCGGTGGCGGTGCACAACGGCGTCCGGCCCGGCTTCGGCTAGAATCGGCGGCTCTTGAACACGCGGAAATCGCCTGATGCAGCTGTCCTCTGTACGCGCCGTGGTCACCGGCGGTGTTTCCGGCCTGGGGCTTTCGGTGGCCCGCCACCTGGTCGCCCAGGGCGGCAAGGTCGCCCTGTGGGACCTCAATGACGAAAAAGGCGCGGCCGCCGTGGCCGAGCTCGGCGCGGACAATGCCCGCTATTTCAACACCAATGTCAGCGACGAAGCTGCCGTGGCGGCGCAGATCGACGCCGCCGTGGCGTTCCTGGGTGGCCTGAATGCGGTGGTCAGTTGCGCCGGCATCCTGGGCGCGGGCCGCGTGCTGGGCAAGGAAGGTCCGATGCCGCTGGCCGCTTTCCAGAGCACGGTGATGGTCAATCTGGTCGGCAGCTTCAATGTGGCCAAGGCCGCAGCCAACCGCATGCAGCACAACGCCGCCGGCGAAGACGGCGAACGCGGCGTGATCATCAACACCGCCAGCGTGGCCGCCTGCGAAGGCCAGATCGGCCAGGCCGCCTACTCCGCCTCCAAGGGCGGCGTGGTCGGCATGACCCTGCCGATGGCGCGCGAACTCTCGCGCTTCGGCATCCGTGTCATGACCATCGCACCGGGCATCTTCTGGACCCCGATGGTGGACGGCATGCCGCCGGCCGTGCAGGAGTCGCTGGCCGCCTCCATCCCGTTCCCGCCGCGACTGGGCAAGCCGGAAGACTTTGCCGGCCTGGTCGCACACATCCTCGGCAACACCTACCTCAACGGCGAGACCATCCGCCTGGACGGTGCGGTGCGGCTGGCTCCCAAGTAACCCACACAACACCCTTGAACCCATGAAAGCCAACGACATCAAGAAAGGCAACGTCGTCGAATACAACAACGGCGTCTACCAGATCCGCGACATCGAGCGCAGCTCGCCGCAGGGCCGCGGCGGCAACGTCCGCTTCCGCTTCATCATGTACAGCGTGCCGGGCGGCAACAAGCTGGACGCCAGCTTCGACGCCGACGACAACCTGCCGGAAGTGGAACTGCTGCGCCGCCAGTCGACCTACTCGTACAAGGACGGCGACGCGTTCGTGTTCCTGGATGACGAGGACTACACCCCGTACACCCTGGACGCGGACGTGGTCGGCGATGACGCCGGTTACATCACCGACGGGCTGACCGGCATCTACGTGCAGGTGATCGACGAGACCCCGGTGGCGGTGCAGCTGCCGACCAGCGTAGTGCTGGAAGTGGTCGAGACTCCGCCGGAACTCAAGGGCGGCACCGCAACCAAGCGCCCGAAGCCGGCCAAGCTCAATACCGGCATCGAGATCATGGTGCCCGAGTACATCGTCAACGGCGAGCGCGTGCTGGTGAACACCACCACCGGCGAATTCGCCGGTCGCGCGGATTGATTCCGGCGCTGCCCGGCATCCCGGGGACACGCATGGCGTGTCCCACGCGACGCCTGAAGCATCACTCGCCCGCAGGCGTCGTACTGAAATCCCCACACCCGTGATATTGGCGTGCCGCAACGGTCAGCATGGCCGTTGCCGGGAACTCGCGCCCGCTCATCGTGTCCTGGCAGGACGTGCGCTGGAAGGTCAGCTTGATCTCGGTGCCATCGGCGGCCTTGCCGGACCAGCCATCCTGCCCGTGCGTGGGTGAGGCGATGTCGTAGGTCTGCTCGCCCATGTTGGTCTGCACATGCAGCGTGGGCGTCGCGCCGGGGCTGACCTGGGCGAGCCAGCCGGGTTCGTTGCCGGTGGCGCGGAAGCCCTTGGCGACAACGTCGGCGTTGGGGGCTGCGCCGTTGCTGCCGGCCTCGGGTGCGGCCTCGCCTTCCTCGCCCGAACCGGTGCAGGCCCGGTCCGGCTCGCCCTTGAGGCTGAGCGTCCCTTCCGTAGTGCCCTTGGTCCAGAGCGTGTTGCCCTGCCCGTCACTGAACTTCGCGCCGGACGCGGCGGGTTCGGACGACATCGGGAAGGTGCGTCCGCCCACGACGATGGTGGCCGAATCCTGGCCACGGTAGGTGGCCTGCACGGCCAGGTCGCCACACTGGAACGCGTAGACGCGTTCATCGGAGGTGGACGACTGTGCGGGGGGTGTCACTTCGGTGGTGCCGGACGAAGCGGCGGGTGCCGTGCCCTCGGCGTCCGACGCCGGTTGGCAGGCCGCGAGCACCGTGGCCACGGCCAGACCGAGCATCCAGGGGGAGGTACGCATGATTCGACTCCTTGCCGACAATCCAGTTCAGCCGCTCATGCTAGACCTTGCGCCGTAATCACAGCGTAGAGCCACGCCCTGCGTGGCTATGGACCGTTCAGGCCTGCCGATCACACGCATGGCGTCTCCCTACGCAGACCTGGCACCTGCGTAGTGACACGCCATGCGTGTCATCGCGGTGCCGCATCGCGCGCCAACCCCCGCATCCGCACCCCCAATCGCGCCAGGTTGTCCTCGATGGTGCCGATCTCCGCCTGCTGCGCTGCGGGCAACCGGTCGCGGAGCTG
>JAEWLO010000205.1 GCA_023457475.1 Pseudomonadota bacterium
TTTCCGTCCAGTGCGGCGATGCGCCCTTCGCCTACCCGGGCGATCTCCGCGTCGATGCGGTCGCGCTCATCGCGCAGCGCCGAGAGGCGCGCATCCGGGTCGGCTTCGGTCTGGGCAGCCAGCTGCGAGAGCTGTTCGATCACCAGCGCCAGGCGGCTTTCGGTGGCGGCGACGCGGCTCTGCTCCAGGCTGTCGGCGAAACGGATCGCCTGCAGCGCCTGGGTGGAGAGCTCGTACTGCTCCTGGTCCGCGCCGTCCGGCAGGCGGCGCTCCAGCCAGCCCTGGGCGAGCCAGTGCGCGATATAGGCCTGGGCGGTACGCGGGAGCTCGCGCGACAGCTCATCGCCGTTGAGCTGGTCGAGCGCCCGCTGCAGGCGGTCGTGCAGCACCGCCGAGTTCAGGGTGCGCTCGCCGTCCATCAGCAGGCTCTGCAGCAGGCCGATGATCTCCGGGGCGTTGGCGGCCGCAAGCAGCTTCCATTGGGGCTGTTCGCGCAGGTGGCGGTAACGGGTAATGCGTTCGCGATGCTTCATGCAGCGGAAATTCCACGCAGGTCGCGGCGTGGCATGGAGCCACACCGTCGGGATGATGCAGGGTCGGGTGCCCGCGGACGGGCCGCGACCGGGCTCAGCGCTTGCCGCCCACTTCGATGAAGCGCAGGAACTCGGCGCGGGTTCGCGCGTCCTCGCGGAAGCTGCCCAGCATCTTGGAGGTGACCATGCTCACGCCGCGCTTGTGGATGCCGCGCGTGGTCATGCACTCGTGCGCGCCCTCCACCACGACACCCACGCCGATCGGCTGCAGGACATCCTGGATGCACTGGGCGATCTGCGCGGTCATCTTCTCCTGCACCTGGAAGCGGCGCGCGTAGGCCTCCACCACACGGGCCAGCTTGCTGATGCCGACCACCTTCCCGTCGGGCAGATAGCCCACATGGACGCGGCCGATGATCGGGGCCATGTGGTGTTCGCAGTGGCTTTCGTACTCGATGTCGCGCAGCACGATCAGCTCGTCATAGCCGGCCACCTCTTCAAAGGTGCGCTCCAGATAGGCGCGCGGGTCGTCCTTGTAGCCGCTGAACCAGTCGCCATAGGCTTCTGCGACGCGCCGCGGGGTATCCAGCAGCCCTTCACGGGTGGGGTCTTCGCCGGCCCAGCGCAGCAGGGTGCGCACCGCCGATTCAGCTTCGGCCTGGGAGACCGGATTCGCGTCGTTGTCTTTCTTGCTCATTGCCTACAGCACCCTGAAGGGGGGCGAGCATCGTACCCGACCGGGCCCCCGGGCGTCCCGGCTCTGGGTCGACAGCGGTTCGGCTCCGGTTGGGCCAACGGTATTGATAGGAGAATAATTAGTAGTATCCTATCTATATTCCGATCCGGCAGTGGCCATGAAGCGCACCCTCGACGAACGCACCCAGCTGCAGATGCAGCTCAGCTCGGGCCTGCTTCATTCAGGCCGGCAGTGGCAGCGTCTGGCCGACCAGGCTCTGGGCAGCTACGGGATTTCGGCGGCGTGCACCATGCCGCTGCTGATGATCGGCCGGGCGGGCGGCGGCATCCGTCAGGTCACCCTGGCCCAGCAGCTGGGCATGGAAGGCCCCTCACTGGTGCGCCTGCTCGACAAGCTGGCCGCCAGTGAGCTGGTCCGTCGCGAAAGCGATGCCAGCGACCGCCGCGCCAACCTGCTGTGGCTGACCGACAAGGGCGAGGCCCTGGTCAGCGAGCTGGAGACGCGTCTGATCGCCCTGCGCCAGGACGTGTTCGGGACGTTGAGCACCGACGAGCTGCGCACGGTGCTGAAGCTGTGGTCCCTGCTGGCCGACGCCGCCGAACGCGCGACGTAAGTCCGCCCGCTCCGTTGTCCTGCCCGGTGCCGCCCTGCGGCATCGGGTCGTTCCCGTTCCCTTTTCCTGAAAGAACCCCTGCCCGATGTACGGTGAATTCGCGCTCCACGGTGTGTTCGTCCCGACCCTGCTGGCCCTGATGGCGCTGGCCTACCTGCTCAAGAGCGGGCTGCGCGTGGTCCTGCAGCGCACCGGCGCGTACCGCCACATCTGGCACCCCGCCCTGTTCAACCTGGCCGTGTACGTGATCGTGCTCGGCGGGTTGTTTTCCCTGATGCGTTGGATGCAGCCGTGAACAAGACCCTCAAGCACTCCGTCCCGGTCGTGGTGACCGGTGTTGCCGTCATCGCCGCCCTGCTGGTGCTGCGGTACCTGTGGTCGTACTACATGGATGAGCCGTGGACCCGCGACGCCCACGTCAGCGCCGATGTGGTGCAGGTGGCACCGGACGTCTCCGGTCTGGTCGAAGCGGTGAAGGTGGCCGACAACCAGCCGGTCAAGCGTGGCGATGTGCTGTTCGTGGTCGACCGCGAGCGCTACCGCATCGCCCTGGAACAGGCGCGCGCCTCGCTGGCCGAGCGCCGCGCCACCCATGCGCAGCTGCAGCGCGAGATCGCCCGTGACCGCAGTCTGCGGGACCTGGTCGCCGCCGAGGACGCCGAAGTGCGTCGCGCGAAACTGCAGGCCGCCCAGGCCGCCATGGCCACCGCACAGGCGGCGGTGGACCTGGCCGAGCTCAACCTGGCCCGTACCGAGGTGCGCAGCCCCAGCGACGGCCACGTCAACGACCGCACCGTGCGCACCGGCGACTACGTCAGTGCCGGCCATCCGGTGATGGCGGTGCTGGACACCGGGTCGTTCCGCATCGACGGCTACTTCGAGGAAACCCGCCTGCGCGGCGTGCACCCCGGCCAGACCGTGGACATCCGCCTGATGGGCGAGCCGCAGCCGCTGCAGGGCCATGTGCAGAGCATCGCCGCCGGCATCGAGGACCGCTACCGCAGCGAGGGCAGCAGCCTGCTGCCGAACGTGACCCCGGCCTTCGACTGGGTGCGGCTGGCGCAGCGCATTCCCGTGCGGATCCAGATCGACCGCGTACCGGAGGGTGTGACCCTGATCGCCGGGCGCACCGCCACGGTGACCATCGAGCCGGACGCCCCGGCGGCCGCACCGGCCCGGGCATCGCTGTGAACCGGCGCGCCCTCCGCACCGGTCTGCTCGCACTGGCCGTGGCCGCCCTGACCGCCTGCACCACCGTCGGGCCGGACTACCGCCTGCCAGCGGGCGCAGCTTTCCAGCGTCCGGAGGCGAATGCCGCCTTCATCGACACCGGCAACCCGCAGGTGGCCGCCGGCACCGCGCTGCCTCCGCGATGGTGGGAGCTTTACCAGGACCCCACCCTCAACGGGCTGGTCGAACAGGCCCTGCGCGACAACGTCGAGCTCAAAGTGGCCGACGCCCACCTGCGCCGTGCTGCTGCGGTGTACGAGCAGGCCCTGGATGCCGGCGGATTCGAGTACGAAGCGGACGCCGCGGTCAGCCGCGCCCAGCTCTCGGCCGAATCGTTCCTGCTGGAACACGAACTGCCGCCGATCAACCTGGCCGACGGCAAACTGGCCGTCTCCTACCAGTTCGACCTGTTCGGCAAGCTCAAGCGCGCCGCCGAGGCGGCGCGTGCCGACGAACAGGCCACGGCCGCCGCGATGGACCTCGCCCGCGTCTCGCTGGTGGCGCAGGTGGCTGGCAGTTACGTGGAGATCTGCCACGCCAATCACGAACTGCATGTGGCCGAGCATTCGCTTGACCTGCAGCAGCGTGGCCGTACGGTGACCGAAAGGCTCATTGCCGCCGGCCGAAGCACGCCGCCGGAGCTGGCGCGTGCCAACGCACAGGTGGCGATGCTGGAGGCGGCCCTGCCGCCGCTGCGCGCGCAGCGCCAGGCCGCCGAGTACCAGCTGGCCGCCCTGCTCGGCCGTACCCCCGGTCAGATTCCTGCAGGCGTGGGTGCCTGCGCGGCGGCCCCGACCCTGGCCCGGCC
>JAEWLO010000206.1 GCA_023457475.1 Pseudomonadota bacterium
TCCCGAGACGGATCCGCAGACGGCCAGTCACATCATTTGTCCAAGACCGCCCCTCAGAACCGCAACGCATCCAACACCAAACTAAAAGCCGGCGAAGGCTGCCTCCGGCTCGGGTAGTTAAGGTGATACCCCGGGAACAACGGACACCAGTCCTCCAGCACCCGCACCAGCCGCCCGCTTTCCAGAAGCGGCTGCAGTTCATCCTCCGGCAGATGCACCAGCCCCAGCCCGTCCAGCGCGGCATCCACCATATGCGGTGACGTACTGAACACCAGCGGGCCGTCCACGCGCACGTTCAGCTCGCGCCCCTTCTTCTCGTACTCCCACACATACAGCCCGCCGCTGGTGGGCAGGCGGATGTTGATGCAGCGGTGTCCGGTGAGGTCCCCGGGTGCCTTCGGCTTCCCATGCGCGGCGAAGTACGCCGGCGTAGCCGCCGTGGCCATGCGCAACCGCGGGCCGATCGGCACAGCCACCATGTCCTTGTCGATGGATTCACCCAGGCGGACGCCGGCATCGAACCGGTCGGCCACGATGTTGCGCAGCGCGTAGCTCACGTCGAATTCGATGCGCACGTCAGGGTACTGGTGCAGCAGCGGCATCAGCTTTGGCAGCAGCACCGTACGCAGCACGTGGTCGCCGCTGGTGATCTTGACCAGGCCGCCCGGGGTGTCGCGCAGCGCCGTGAGGGCGTCCAGCTCGGCGTCGATGTCGTCGAAGTGATTGCCGATGGACTGCAGCAGGTGTTCACCGGCCGCCGTGGGCGAGACGCTGCGGGTGGTACGGGTGAGCAGGCGGATGCCCAGGCTCTCTTCCAGCGTCTTGATCGCCTGGCTCAGCGCGGACTGGGTCACCCCCAGCACGCCGGCTGCGCGCGTGAAGCTCCCCTCGCGTGCGACGGTGACAAAGGCCAGCAGGTCGTTGAAGTTGCGTCGTGCCATGGGCGCAGTCTGCCATGACTTTTCATTAGCTGGGCTAATTGGCCCATTCGCCATCTATTACCTAATCAAACCCCGGCCGCAGGCGTACGCTGGCCTCCCTACCCCCTCCCCTTGCAGGTGCCGCCCGCCGGCCGTGTCCTGCAGCTATCGCCCCTTGGGGCGTGGAATGCATTCATGAGTTCAATCACCCCTCCCCCGTCTGGGGCGGCACTGGCAACGCCTGTCCGCTCGGCCACCGCCAAGGAATGGGGCGCGGTGCTGGCCCTGTCGCTCGGCGCCTTCGCCCTGGTCGCCTCCGAGTTCATGCCGGTCAGCCTGCTCACCCCCATTGCTGCCGATCTTCGGGTCACCGAAGGCCAGGCCGGTCAGGCCATCGCCGTCTCCGGTGCCTTCGCGCTGGTGACCAGCCTGCTGGTCTCCCCGCTGGCCGGTCACCTGGACCGCAAGTGGCTGCTGCTCGGCCTCACCGCCGCGATGATCGTCTCCGGCACGCTGGCGGCCCTGGCTCCGAGCTTCCCGGTGTTCATGGTGGGCCGCGCGCTCATCGGCGTGGCCATCGGTGGCTTCTGGGCGATGTCGGCGGCCACCGCGATGCGCCTGGTGCCGTCCCACCAGGTGCCGCGGGCACTGGCCATCGTCAACGGCGGCAATGCGCTGGCTACGGTGATCGCCGCCCCGATGGGAAGCTACTTCGGCGCGATCATGGGCTGGCGCGGAGCGTTCTTCTCATTGGTGCCGGTGGCCATTGTCGCCCTGCTTTGGAAAGTGGCTGCGCTGCCGTCGATGAAGGCCACCGCCGGGCGCGGTTCGTGGAACGTGTTTGCGCTGCTGAAGCGGCCGCCAGTGGCCTGGGGCATGGTGGGGGTGAGCCTGTTCTTCATGGGTCAGTTCTCGCTGTTCACCTACCTGCGGCCGTTCGTGGAGACCGCGCTGCACGTGTCGCCGTCCACCCTTTCACTGTTGCTGCTGCTGATGGGCGCGGCCGGCATGGCCGGTACGTTGTTGATCGAGCCGTTCGTCCATAAGGCGATGTTCCGCACGCTGGTGCTGCTGCCCGCGCTGATGGCGGTAGTGGCCGTGTGCATGATCGCCTTTGGCAACACGCTGCCAGTGGTGGCGGTGCTGTTCGCGCTGTGGGGCCTGCTGGGCACCTCTGCGCCGGTGGCGTGGTGGTCATGGCTGGCCCGCACCCTGCCCGACGACGGCGAAGCCGGCGGCGGGTTGATGGTGGCCGTGGTGCAGATGGCCATCGCCACTGGTGCCACCGTGGGCGGCCTGTTGCTGGACAGCCACGGCTACCGCGCCACGTTCTCGCTCAGCGCCGTGCTGCTGCTGGGCTCTGTTGTTACCTCGTATATCGCTGCGCGCTCGGCGCAGCGTCATCGCCTGCCCGTTCACCCCTGAAGGAGACTTCCATGCAGTACACCTCTCTGGGCCGCTCCGGCCTGAAGATCAGCCGGCTGGGTCTTGGCACCATGAACTTCGGCGAGCTGGCCGACGAAGCGGATAGCTTCGCCATCATGGATGCCGCCGTGGGCGCCGGCATCAACTTCTTCGACAGCGCCGACGTCTACGGCGGACCGCAGTCTCCCGACATGGCACAGGGCTTCGGCCTCTCCGAGGAGATCATCGGTCGCTGGCTCAAGCGCACCGGCAAGCGTGACGACCTGGTACTCGCCACCAAGGTGTACCAGCCAATGGGGCTGGGGCCGAATGATCGGCGGCTCTCGGCATACCACATCCGCCGCGCGTGCGAGGCCAGCCTGCGCCGGCTGCAGACCGACCATATCGACCTGTACCAGATGCACCACGTGGACCGGGCCACACCGTGGGATGAGATCTGGCAGGCGATGGAGCAGTTGGTCCGCGAAGGCAAGATCACCTACGTGGGCAGCAGCAATTTTGCCGGCTGGGATGTCGCCACCGCGCAGGGCGTGGCCAACGCCCGGAACACCTTCGGCTTGGTCTCGGAGCAGAGCCTCTACAACCTCACCCAGCGGACGGTGGAGCTGGAAGTCATTCCGGCGCTGCGCTACCACGGTCTGGGCCTGATTCCATGGAGCCCGATCGGTATGGGCCTGCTCGGCGGCGTGCTGAAAAAGGTGGCCAATGGCCGACGCGCGACCCCGCAGCTCCAACAGCGTATAGACCGTCTGCGTCCGCAACTCGAAGCATACGAGGCGTTCTGCGATGAGCTGGGCGAAGCACCGTCCGACGTGGCGCTGGCCTGGCTGCTGCACAACCCGGTGGTCACTACCGCCTTGAGCGGCCCGCGCACCGTCGACCAGCTTCTACAGAACCTGAAGGCCCCTGCCTTGAAGCTGTCAGCCGAGTCGCTGGCCCGCCTGGATGCCATCTGGCCCGGCCCCGGTGGCGAGGCTCCCAACGCCTACGCCTGGTAACCCCCTCCCTTGGAGTATTCACCATGTCCCTGCTTCTCAGTGCTTTGATTTCCATGGCCGCGACCTCCACCAGCGAGCCGGCCAACGACGCGGTCAGCGTTACCCATGCCGGTGCTTCGCCGTCCGTTGCCGGCCCGGCCGAGTACTTCACTGGCCGCGTGCGTATCGACAGCGGCTTCCAGCGCCCTGCTCCCGCCAGGGTCGGTGGTGCGACGGTCACCTTTGAACCGGGCGCGCGCACCGCATGGCATACGCACCCGCTGGGGCAGACGCTGATCGTGACGGCCGGCCTGGGCTGGGTGCAGCAGTGGGGACAGCCGCGCCAGCAGATCCGCCCCGGCGACACGGTGTGGATCGCCCCCGGCGTGAAGCATTGGCACGGAGCGAGTGCCGGTGCCGCGATGACCCACATCGCCATCGCGGAGGCCGTGGATGGCAGCCCGGTGACGTGGATGGAACAGGTGAGCGACGCGCAGTACGAGAGCGAGTCGTGATCCGCTGATTCATTAGCCACGCTGATAAGGGAGTTCTGGATTGCGCCGTAGTAGCGCTGGATCACCCAAGGCACTCTCTCTACATACCCAGCACGAACAGGTGAACCATGTGCAATTCCTGCGGTGACACGAACGATACCCACGAGCAGCCGGCGATGCTGGGGCGCAGGCGCGCGCTTGCCCTTGCCGGCGCGGGCCTGGTGGCGGCACCGGCGCTTGGGGCCCTGTCGTCCAGCCGTGCCGAGGCGGCCCCTGCTGCTCCGGAAGCGCCTTCGACCGGGCCCAGCACGGTCAAGGCCTACGGCACCCGCGCCATGGGTCAGCGCATCGCGCCCATGGAGATTCAGCGTCGTGCGGTCGGCCCGCACGACGTGCTGATTGACGTACTGTACGCCGGCATCTGCCATTCGGATGTGCACACCGTGCGCGGTGATTGGGGCACGCCGGCCTTCCCGTGCGTGCCCGGCCACGAAATCATCGGCCGCGTGCTCGCTGTCGGTTCGAAGGTTACCAAGTTCACCGCCGGGGAGATTGCCGGCGTGGGCTGCATGGTGGATGCCTGCGGCACGTGCGAGAACTGTCTGGCCGACCGTGAACAGATCTGCCTCAACGGCACTACGTTCACCTACAACGCACCGGACAAGGTCTCCGGTGGCTCCACCCTGGGCGGCTACTCGGAAAAGATCGTGGTATCCGAGCGCTTCGCGATCCGCATTCCGCCGGGCATGGACCTGGCCTCGGCCGCCCCCATCCTGTGTGCGGGCATCACCACGTTCTCGCCGATCCGGCATTGGGAGGTGAGGCCGGGCCAGCGCGTGGGCGTGGTCGGCCTCGGCGGGCTGGGCCATATGGCGGTGAAGTTGGCCGTGGCCCAGCGAGCGGAGGTGACCATCTTCACCACCTCGCCCGGGAAGCTTGCAGATGCCAAGCGCCTGGGGGCAAAGCACGCGGTGCTGTGGAGCGACACTGCCGCGCTCAAGCCGCTGGCGAACAGCCTGGATGTGATCATCTCCACGGTGCCCTACCCCTTCGAAGTGCAGCCGCTTCTGGACACCCTGAAGCTGGACGCCACGCTGGTGAACGTGGGGTTGGGTGAACCGCGTGGGCTGAATCCTTCGGCCATGGCGTTTGGACGCAAGAGCCTCGCGGGTTCCATGATCGGTGGGATCGCCGAGACGCAGGCGGTGATCGACCATTGCTTCGCGCGGAGCATCCGGCCGGATGTGGAACTGATTACGCCTGATCAGATCAACAACGCGTTTGACCGGGTGGTGGCCAAGGACGTTCGCTATCGCTTCGTCATCGACTTTGCAAAGAACAAGGTTTAAGTCTTGTTGTTCAGGCTACCGCGCGGGGGGGGGGGGGGGGGGGGGGGGGG
>JAEWLO010000207.1 GCA_023457475.1 Pseudomonadota bacterium
GCCGGCCAACGGCCGGCGCTACCGCCGCGGGGTAGGGTCGGTTGCCAAACGACCGCCGATAGGCGTTCAACGTTCGGTGACGCCGTGAAATGACCGAACGTTGCCGTACCGCATGGGCCGGCCAACGGCCGGCGCTACCGGCTACGGCGCGGTAGGGTCGGTTCCCGAACGACCGCCGATGGATCTTCAACGTTCGGTGACGCCGCGCAATGATCCAAGATCACGCTTCCTTCCGCGGCAACAGATAAATCACCCCGCCCACCGCAAACGCGATCCCGGCCGCCGCGATGTTCTGCCAGCTTGCACTGGCAAACAACGCCAGGCACAGCAGCAGCGCCAGCACCGGAATCACCGGCCCGCCCGGCAGCTTCAACGCCCCCGGCCGGTTGCCATACCGCCGCGCCAGCACCAGCACCGCCGCCGCCGTGCCGATGTACGCGAACAACCGTGTGGTCATCGACAGCAGCGCCAGCTGCACGAACGAGCCCGACAGCGCCAGCACCAGCGCGATCAACCCCTGGGTGATGATCGCCACCGCCGGCGTGCGGAAGCGCGGATGCACCTGCGCCAGCACCCTCGGCCCATACCCATCGCGGGCCAGCGCGAACAGGAAGCGCGGCCCCATCATCATCGTGTTGCTGTTGGTGCCCAGGATCGAGATCGTCGCGCCCACGGTCAGGATCAGCGCCAGTGCCTCCCCCCCGAAGCCCGCCGCCGCATCCGCCAGCGGCGTCGCCGAGCTGGCCAGACCCGGCAGGGTGCCCTGTGCGATGAACTGCACCGCACCGTAGATCACCGTCACGGTCACGATCATCGTGATCAGCGCGAACGGAATATCGCGCTTCGGGTTGCGGTATTCGCCCGCCGCCGCCGGAATGTTCTCGAAGCCCGCATAGGCATACAGCAGCAGCAACGCCGCCTCGCCCATGCGCTGCAGGTCGTGCGGGTCGGGTCGCTGGCCGGAGAAGGCCAGGTCCGCGTCCACGTAGAACGCACCGATCGCCACGAACAGCACCAGCGGCACCAGCTTGCCCACCACCAGCACGATGCCGGTGCGGGCCGCCGAGCGCACGCCGACCACGTTCACCGCAGTGAGGAAGCCCAGCGAAACCACGATCACCACCACCCGGCCCAGGTCGTGCCCCGCCCACGGCCAGAACCGCGCCACCGCGTCGGCCAGCGCATTGCTCAGCGCCGCGGCCGAACTGATCCGGGTCAGCCAGATCATCCAGCCGATCTCGAAGCCCGCGAACCGCCCGAACGCCTCGCGCGCATACAGGTAGCTGCCGCCCGGTTCGTCGAAGTAGCTCGCCGCCTGCGCGTAGCACAGCACCAGCAGCGCCACCACGATGCCCGCGGCGACCACGCCCCACAGGCTGAACGGCCCGAGCAGCAGTACGGTGGCCGCCGGCAGCAGATAGATACCGCTGCCGATTACATCGTTGATCGACAGCCCGACGATCTGCCAGCGGCTGACCGCCCGGTCGAGCTGCGGTTCGTCCGGCGGGTAGCGGGACGGCGTGGTCATGGCGAGGCCTTCAGCGCGGGCAGCTGCCATGCCGTCTGCAGGCGTGCGTACTCGTCCTGGGGCAGCAGCACGAAGCGCGGCTTCGCCGCCGGCGACAGCCAGCCCAGCAGCGTGGTCATGTGCGGGGCCTCCATCGCCGTGCAGCCCGAGGTCGCCTCACCGGGGGTACGCCACAGGTGCGCGAAGATGCAGCTGCCCGCGCGCGGCACCGCCTTCGGATTGTGTTCGATCACGAAGCCCTCGCGGTAGCGCACATCGCCCGCGTTGTGCAGGTCCAGCCGCATCGGCTCGGTGGAACCTTCCACCGCCTCCGCGCCGACCACCTCCGCATCCACGATGCGGTTGTAGAACGTCGAATCCGGCACATCCATGCAGTAGCTGCTCTCCTGCATCGGCAGGTAGGGCAGGGTGGTGTTCGCCTTGTCCCCATAGCCGAACGCCTCGCCGATCGCGAAGATCCCGGCCGGGCTGCGGCCATCCCCTTCCACCTTCTGCGGCGCGTCCTTCTGGGCCGGGTGAAGCCCGATGCCCCAGGCGCTGCCACTGCGGCCCACCGCCACGGTGAAGGCCTCGCCCTGCGGCCGCCAGCCGGTTTCGGTGCGCGCATAGGCCTGCAGCGTGCCCTCGGTGGCATTCCAGTCCGCCGTGGTCACCACCACCAGCTGGGTGGTGCCGTCCAGCGGGGCGGCGCAGAGCGGCAGCGCGCAGGCGATCAGAACGGTGGCAACGGCGGAACGCAGCAACGGCAGCATCGTCAACTCCAGCATCAGGTGTCGATCAGGTGTTCGATCCGCTCCAGGTTCACCCCCAGCTGGCGGTGCCGGTCGGGGTTGGCATGGCAGAGCAGCACGAACAGGAAGTCCAGCAGTGACTGCAAGGCTGAACGGTACAACAGTTGCGCCATGGCCGGGGCGGGGTCGTACGCGCACACCACCAGCGCCGCGTCCGCGTGTGCGCGCAGCGGGTTCGCACTGTGCCGGGTGATCGACACCACCTGCCCGCCCATGTCCTGGAACTGGCGCGAGAGCTGGTACAGCTGCGGCAGCTTGCCGAATTCGGAAAACACCAGCAGCACATCGCCCGGCCGCACCGCGGACAGGTTGGCCATCATCAGGATCGGGTCGGCGTGATGCACGGTGAGCATGCCCAGCAGCGACAGCCGCATCGCGAATTCGCGCGCATACAGCCCGTCATCGCCCAGTCCGTAGACGAACACCTTGGGCGCGGCATCCAGCAGCGCCACGATCCGCTCCACGTCCCCCTGTGCGTTGGCCACGCGGGTTTCCTCGTCCGCGCCCAGCCGGCTCTGGCGCAGGCGCTCGCCCAGCTGGGCATAGCCGTTGCCGGGCTCGGCCGCCGGCGGGTTCGCCTGCGGGTCGTTGCCGGCCCGCGCCACCGCCTGGCCCACCGAGTACTTCAGGTCCGGGTAGCCCTTGAAGCCCAGCTTCTGGCTGAACTTCACCACGCTGGACTGGCTGATTCCCAGCGCGCTGGCCAGCTGCTGCGAGGAATAGTCGCGCAGCAGGTGCGCGTTCTCGAGGATGAAATCGGCGATGCGGCGTTCAATCGCCGACATCTGGTCGCGTTCGGAGCGGATTTTGAGGAGTGGGGGCATTTCAACATCCGACGTAGAGCCACGCCCTGCGTGGCTTCGGAACAATGATCACCGCGAACAGCAGTCACGGCGTTACCAGCGGGGCGGGGTGATTATCTCCAGTCCCTGAACCTCCGTAATGCCCAGTCCCGGCGCATCGCTGATGGTGATCTCCGACTCGTTGAAATGCACGCCCCCCGTGACCGGGTTGAAGCGGCCCAGCGAGGGGCCGTCCAGGTCCACCTTGGTGATCACATCGCTCTTGGCCACCGCCAGGTGCACCGCCGCCGCCACGCTGATGCTCGATTCGATCATGCAGCCGATCATGCACGGCACGCCGTAGATCGCCGCGATGTCGGCAATGCGGATCGCGTTGCTCAACCCGCCGGTCTTCATCAGTTTGATGTTGATGATGTCCGCCGCGCGCTGCTGGATCAGGTCGAACACCTGCCCCGGATTGAACACGCTCTCATCGGCCATCACCGGCGTGTTCACCCGGTCGGTCACGTACTTCAGCCCGCTGATGTCGGCGGCCTTCACCGGCTGCTCCAGCAGTTCCAGCACCACGCCCGCCTCCTCCAGCGTGCGCATCGCCTGCACCGCCTGCTTGGCCGTCCAGCCCTGGTTCGCATCCAGACGCAGCAGGGCGCGGCCCTGCACGGCGGCGTGGATCGCCTTCACCCGCTCCACGTCCAGGCCGATGTCCTTGCCCACCTTGATCTTCAGCGACTCGAAGCCCCGGTCGATCGCGGAAAGCGAGTCCGCCACCATCTTGTCGATGTAGTCCACGCTGATGGTGATGTCGGTGGTGATCACCGGGTCGCCGCCGCCCAGCATCTGGTACAGCGGCGCGTCGTGCAGCTGCGCCCACAGGTCGTACAGCGCGATCTCCACCGCCGCCTTGGCGCTGGTGTTGCGCTCCAGCGAACCCTGCACCAGCGCGCAGTTGCGGTTGAGGTTGGCCACGTCCTGCCCGAGCAGGCGCGGTTTGATGAAGCGGTCGATCGCCTCCACGATCGAGCCGTGCGTATCGCCGGTGATCACCGCCGTCGCCGGGGCCTCGCCATAGCCGATATGCCCGGTGTCGGTGCGCACCCGCACCACGATGTCCTCCACGGTATCCACCGTGCGCAGCGCGGTCTTGAACGGGGTTTTCAGGGGCACGCGCAGCATGCCCAGTTCGATATCGGTGATTTTCATCAAGGGGTCTTGGTGCGCATGCGTTGGATGTTGGTGATGCGGTCGATGTAGCTGGCGGTGTCGCTGGCCATCATCGGCTCCAGCGGAGTCACCGACACGCCGTTGAGGTGCGCCTGCACACGCGTGCCGTCCGGCCCGAACCAGCTGCCGCCGGCGGTGTCGTGGATCATCCAGGTGTTGCCGTTGAAGTGACCCAGGGTCAGCATCACGTGGCCCGGAATGTAGACCAGGTCGCCGGGTTGCAGGTTTTTCACCGCCTCCATGCGCTTGGCTTTGCCGTCTTTCGCGGTGAACGCAATGCGGTCCAGCGCCGGGCTCACCGCCTGCGCGCTGGTGTTGCGCGGCATCAGAATGCCGAAGCTGCGGTACACCTCGGAGACGAAGCCGCTGCAGTCGCGGGTGTCATACGAATGGCCCCAGCCGTAGCGTTCGCCCAGGAACTTGAACGCCTGCCCGTACAGGGTGCGCGGGGTCAGTTCCAGGTAGTCGTCGCTGGTGTCCTGCGAGCGCGCGATCAGCGCCGGCACCAGTGCCAGCGAACCATCGTCGTTGCGCACCGGCAGCTGCACCACGTAGCTGGCGTGTGCCTGCTGGCCGTTCACCGGCTGCTGCAGCGGCCAGTCGGCCAGCAGCGGCAGGCGCACGCCCATGTCCAGCTGCAGGCGCGATACGCGCGGTTCTTCCGGGGTGAAGGTGGTGAACGCGGTGGCCCCGGTCACCACGCGGTACTGCGCCGGCGTGCCATAGCCCAGCACCGTCGCCTTGTCGCCCACGCCCACATGGCGCTTTTCCACCCACGCCGTGTAGCGCTCGCTGGTGACGAACAGCCACTGCCCATCCGCGCTTTCATGCAGCACCGCCACCGCGTCGCCCGGGAACAGCGCTGACTCCTGGAAGCGGTCAATATCGTTATCGCCCGTGCGGCTGAATACCCGCAGCGTCGTCGGGAACGTGCGCAGCGCCGCGCGGTGCACCACCAGCCCGTACTGCAGCGGGCGGCTGGCGGCGATGGCGTCGGTGCCGGCATTGGCGATGATCGCCGCGCGCTGTTCGGCGCTGATCGGCTGGCCGTCTGCGCCATACAGCGGTTTCTCGGGCCAGCGCGACAGGGCATCAAGGTCCGCTTTCACCTTGGCCCGGGTCAGCGCAGCCGGCAGCGCCGCCAGGTCGTGAATGGACAGATCGTTTGCCCGCATGCGCGCGTTCTGCGCGTCGATGTCGGACCGGCTGAGCAGAATCCGGTCCGCCACGGTGAGGTCGAGCGCAGGCCTGCCCGCGCTGTCGTCCTGCTGATCTGACCAGAACTGCGGGGACAGGAACGAGTCGGTCAACCCAATGACATCGCCGTACCCCGAAAGCGGCCGCGCCTGCTCCTGCGCCCCCGCCGCCCCCGCGACGGTCAGCAACAGCGCCAGCGCCACCCCGCGCAACCGATCCCCGTAGTGACACGCCATGCGTGTCATCGACCCACTTCGAATCCTCACGCGGCAACCTCCTCGGAATCTCTTGGAATATTTATTCCTTTCGTCGCCGAAAGCAAGAATAAATTATTGACCGCCTACCTGCCGCGTGTTACACAGCGATTACCACCCGCACCTTGGGAAGTGTCGCCGTGGAATCCGCAGTACGCAAACCGCACGTGCTCCGTCGCTTCGCCTGGCACACCGCAGCCTGCCTGCTGCTGGTGTCGCCGGCGCTGTGGGCGCAGCCGCTGCCCGCGCTGCCGGATCTCATCGCCACCATCGACGCGGGCCACTTCGCCCAGGCCGATGCCGACATCAGCCGCGCCCTGGCCGATTCCAGCCTCAGCCAGCACCAACGCGACGCCTACGCCTTCCAGCGCGAGCGCATGCGCCGCATCCGCCTCGACTTCACCCTCGACGCCGCGGCAGCGCAGGCGCAGGTGCGCAAGCAGATTCCCGACCTGACCGACGCCGAATTCGCCCGCTGGGATGCGCAGGGGCAGCTGGAGCACCTGGATATCGACGGCCAGCGCCGCTGGTTCAAGCGCGCGCCGTCCAACCTGTTCCGGGTGAGTGCCGAGGCCCGTGCCCGTCGCGCGCCCGGCGTGCCGTTGCCGAAGGACGGCCCGTACGAAACCCTCGGCCCGCATCATCAGGAAGTGGTCGCCGCCGGCAGCCCGCGAGCATTGGTCGTAGGCCCGCAAAGCCTCGTTCCGCGCCGCGTCAAGGTGACCCAATCGCTCACCGTCAAACCCGACGCGGTACCCGCCGGTGAAACCGTACGCGCCTGGATTCCGTATCCGCGCCACATTCCCGGCCAGCAGGAAAACATCCGCTTCCTCGGCAGCAGCGGCGGCACCTCCCCGGCGCAGGTTGCCCCCGAAGACACCCAGCAGCGCACCGCCTACCTGCAGGCCCCGGCCGTGGCCGGCCAGCCGACCACCTTCCAGGTGCGCTACGAACTCACCGTCTACGCCCGCCACACCGACATCGACCCCGACACCGTTCAGCGCACCCCGGCTGATCCGTCGCTGCAGCCTTATCTGGCCGAACGTGCCCCGCATGTGCTGATTACCCCGGCTCTGCGCGCGTTCTCCCAGCGCGTGGTGGGCGACGAAACCAACCCCTATCGCATCTTCGAGAAACTGTTCGACGCCGTCGACCGCATCCCCTGGGCCGGCGCACGCGAATACTCCACGCTGTCCAACATCAGCGACTACGCCCTGCACGCCGGCCACGCCGACTGCGGCCAGCAGACCCTGCTGCTGATCACGCTGCTGCGCCTGAACGGCATTCCCGCGCGCTGGCAGTCCGGCATGGTCTATTCCGACAACGCGGTCGGCTACAACAACCTGCACGATTGGGGCGCGGTGTACCTCGCGCCGTACGGCTGGGTGCCGATGGACGTCACCACCGGCCGCCTGCACAGCCGCACCCCCGCGCTGCGCGACTTCTACCTGGGCGGCCTGGACGCCTACCGCATTGCCTTCAATGACGATTACGACCGGCCGTTGACGCCGGCAAAGCATTACCCGCGCTCGGACACCGTCGACAACCAGCGCGGTGAAGTGGAGTGGTCCGGCGGCAACCTGTACTACGACCAGTGGACCTACGACTTCCAGTCGCACATCAAGTAACTCACCACCACCCTTTCACAATCTGCAGGAGAGAGCAGGGGATGAATGCGAACAGTTTGAAGCGGGCGGCGCTGTGCGTCGCGCTCGGGGCCTGTCTTGGCGTCATCGCACCAGGCGTGGCCTTCGCCCAGGCCGTCAGCGGCGCAGTCGCCGGCCGGGCCACCGCCGGCGACCAGGTCACCGTGGTCAGCACCAGCACCGGGGCCAGCCGCAGCGTCACCGTCGGCCGCGATGGCACTTACCGCCTCGGCCAGCTGCCCATCGGCGACTACCGCCTGCAGGTCAGCCGCAACGGTGAAGCGCTCGGCGAACCGGTCGCGGTCAGTGTCGCGATCGGCGGCACCACCAACGTCAACCTTGCCAGCAGCGGCGACGTGGTCAACCTGGATGCCCTGCAGGTGATCGGCTCGCGCGTGGTCAACCGCGTGGATGTGTTCTCCACCGAGACCTCCTTCAACGTCAACCGCCAGGAGATCTCGCGCCTGCCGGTCGCGCAGGACCTCTCCGCCGTCGCGCTGCTCGCGCCCGGCGTGGTCGGCGGCAATTCCACGTTCGGCGGACTGTCCTTCGCCGGTTCCTCCGTGGCCGAGAACGCCGTCTTCATCAACGGCCTCAACGTCACCGACATGTACACCCGGCGCGGCTTCTCCAGCGCCCCGTTCGCGTTCTTCAACGAATTCCAGGTCAAGACCGGCGGCTATTCGGTGGAGTTCGGTCGTTCCACCGGCGGCGTCATCAACGCCGTCACCCGCTCGGGCACCAACGAGTTCGAAGGTGGCATCGAGATCACCGCCGAGCCCAGCGCCTGGCGCTCCAGCGGTCGCGACCACTTCCACCGTGACGGCACCGCACACTCCTACGCCAGCCGCGACGACAGCTCCTTCTTCAAGACCAACGTGTGGGCCAGTGGCCCTGTAGTGAAGGACAAGCTGTTCCTGTTCGCCATGTATGAAAAGCGCGACGAGAACGGCCACAACACCTCCAACGATGCGCTGACCTGGTTCAAGAACGACGCCGACAACGGCTTCTGGGGCACCAAGCTCGACTGGAACATCAACGACAACCACAGCCTGGCGTTGCTGGCCTTCAGCGACGAAACCGAAGCCACCGCCGGCGCATACAACTACGACTGGGACGACAACGTCATCGGTGCATGGGGCGGCGATTCGGTCACCGAAGCCGGCGGCAAGAACTGGTCGGCCACCTACACCGGCCATTTCGGCGAAACCTTCACCGCCCGTGCCATGGTCGGCCAGAACAACCAGCGCGCGTTCACCCGCTCCTCGCTGGACGAGCTGTGCAGCCCGGTGTTCACCGACGCCAGCTACGCACCCCGCCTGGGCCAGCTCAACGGCCTGCGCCCCGGCTGCCATCCCACCGGCACCGCCGTGGCCGAGCGCGACGACACCCGCGACGTCGCCCGCCTCGATTTCGAATGGCAGCTCGGCGAGCACCTGCTGCGCTTCGGCGTCGACCGCGAGCTGATGACCACCGAGCAGTCCACGCGTTACCCGGGTCCCACCCAGCTCAGCTACACCGCCTATGTCGCCCGACCGGGCGATGAGGTGTGGGACGGGGCCAATGCCTATGTGCCGGCCGGCGTCACCGAGATGCTGCGTGGCCGCAACCGCGTCTCCGGCGGCACCTTCGAAACCGAAGCCAATGCCTTCTATCTCGAAGACATCTGGAACATCACCCCCAACCTCATGCTCAATCTCGGCGTGCGCTGGGACCGCTTCGAGAACCGTACGGCCGACGGCGACGCCTTCATCAAGATGGACGACCTGGTCGCACCGCGTTTCGGCTTCAGCTGGGACATGAAGGGCGACGGCACCACCAAGCTGTTCGGCAATGCCGGCCGCTACTACCTGCCGGTGACCAACAACATCAACGTCAACTTCGCCGGTGGCCTCACCGACGAATACACCTATTACGTGCTCGACGGCTGGCAGACCCAGCTCAACCCGGTCACCGGCGCACCCTACGCCGCGCCGATCATCGGCCAGCAGGTCGGGCCCACCGACACCCGCATGAACACCGGCGCGGCCGATCTGCGCCAGAGCGTGGACCGCGACCTCAAGGCGGTCTACCAGGACGAGTACATCCTCGGCTTCCAGAGCATGCTCAGCGCGGCCTGGTCGTGGGGCATCAACGCCACCTATCGGCGCATGACCCGCGCGCTGGACGACATGCGCATCAACTACACCCCGTGCGGCCCGACCGGCACCACCTTGTGGCCGATCGCCAATCCCGGTGAAAGCCTCACCATCTGGGGCGACGAGAGCATCGGCTGCGCCGAGGAAGGCTGGATCACCATCGACACCGCCAACAGCGGCTACCGCAAGAGCGGCAGCAATGAAGTGGTGGGGTATTCCAAGCCCAAGCGCACCTACAAGGCGGTGGAGCTGCAGATCGACCGCGCCTGGGACGAGAAGTGGCTGTTCAATGCCTCGTACCTGTGGTCACGCAGCGATGGCAACTTCGAAGGCCCGGTCAACTCGGACACGGGCTACGGCGACACCGGCATGGTCCAGCACTGGGACCATCCGTCCAACAACGAACGCTATGGCGTGCTGTTCAACGACTTCCGCCACCAGTTCAAGTTCCGCGCCGCCTACGCGCTCAATGAACAGTGGTCGTTCGGCACCACCCTGCAGGTGCAGTCCGGTGGCCCCATCACTGCCTTCGGCGTGATGTGGCCCAATGACAACACCGCCGGCGGCAGCACCTCCAGCGAAAGCAGTGGCGGCGGCACCGGCTGGCTGTGCGTGGCCAACTGCACCGGCACCTACGCCCAGCGCCAGTTCGAGTACAGCCCGCGCGGCGCGTACGGCCGCCTGCCGTGGACCTGGACCATGG
>JAEWLO010000208.1 GCA_023457475.1 Pseudomonadota bacterium
GTGCTGATCGGCTACAGATACACCGCGCGGTCGTGTTCGGTGCGCGCCAACGCCCTGCCCACCGCGCACTGGAACGCCTCGGCGAACGCCGGCAGGTTGGACGGGCCCACGTTCGCACGCGGTGCCCCGAGCGCGTGCGGGTCGGCCTGCAGTTCCAGCCGCAGGCGTCGGCGGGTCTGCAGGCGGCGATTGATCAATGCCCAGCTGATGAAGAAGCGCTGCTCGCGGCTGAGGCCGTCGATCATCGGATCGGGCTGCGCTCCGGTCTGCTCGCGCAGGGCATCCAGCGCCAGCACCAGGCCACCGAGGTCGGCCATGTTTTCGTTGGCGGTGAGCGTGCCGTTCACCCTCAGCCCATCGACGCGTTCCTGGTCGAACTGCCGGCTCAGGCGCTGCACGATGTCAGCGTAGCGGTTCAGGTCCGGCCTGCTCCACCACTGCTGCTGACGTCCGCTCAGCCCGAATCCGCTGGTCTCTGCCGAGAACGCGTGGGCCATCTCGTGGCCGATGGTCACCCCGAGCGCCCCGTAGTTGAGCGGGTCGTCGGCGTCCGGATCGAAGTACGGGGGCTGCAGCAGGGCGGCCGAGAAGGCCATGTCGTTGCGCATCACGTCGAAATAGGCATTGGCGTGATGGGCCAGCAGCGGCGCATGACGGCCGTCGACCGGTTGTCCAATCCGCGCGAAGCGGGCGCGTGTCTGGTACGCGCGTGCGCGCTGCAGGTTGCCGAGGAAGCCACAGCGCCCGGTGCGCAGGCCGGACCAGTCCGGCCAGAGCCCGCCATGACCAATGCGGGGCTCGAGCTGTTCGGCCTTGGCCTGCGCGGTGACCCGCGTGGCTTCGTCCATCCACGGCACGTTGCCGAGCCGGCGCTTCAGCACCGTCCGTATCTGCGCGACCATCTGCTCGATGCGGGCCCGGCTGGCGGGCGCGAAGTGCGCGGCGGCGTAGACCTCGCTCATCGCCTCGCCGGCAAAGGCATCGATCGCCGCCAGCACCCGCTTCCAACGCGGGGGCAACGGGAGCTCCTGTGAGAACAGCTGCTGCTGGAACGTGTGGGCGGCCGCCGTTACCTCGTCGCCCAGGTACGGGCTGGCCATATCCAGACAGTGGAAGCGCAGATACGCGCGCCAGACGGCGGGCGGGGTGTCGGCGAGGGCGGCGTCCACGGTCTGATGGAACTGCGGCATGGCCAGAGAAAAGTACGCCGGCGTCGGCACGCCCAGCGTCTCGAACAGCGTGCTCCAGCGGATGTTCGGCGTGAGCGCGTCGGCGTCGGCGACACGGCTGGGCTGGTAGAACAGGCGCACGTCGTCGCGCAGCGCCTCCCGATCCACCGAGGCCGCCGCCAACCGCTGCTCCAGCGCGAACACCGCACTGGCGTCGGCGCGGGCCTGGCCGGGTTCCACGCCGGAGATTTCCAGTAGTCGGGCGATGTGGGCCGAGTAGGCCTGGCGGACGTCGTTGCGGCGGGCGTCCAGGTAGTCCCCGGGATCGGACAGCCCCAGTCCGGCCTGGTGCGCGTAGGCCATCAGGGTGCCAGGATTGTCCATGTCCGGTTCCACCGTGAACGCGAACACCGGGTTGCGGCCTTCGGCGGTGAGCCCGCGCAGGTGGGCGGCGATGGAGGCGGTGCTGTTGAGCGCATCGATCGCGGCCAGCTCGATGCGCAGCGGTCGGAGCGCGTCATGGTTGATGTGCACCGCGTCCATGCCACTGCTCCACAGGTCGGCGATCACCCGTTGCACGGGCGTGGGCGTTTCGAGCTCGGCGAACTGCTCGGCCAGCACGCGCTGCTGCTGCAGCGCCTGCTCGTGGAGCGCATCGGTGATGTGCCAGCGGCCGAGCGGCGTGGTCAACCGGGAGGCGTTGGCCCAGCGGCCGTTGACGTAGTCGTACAGCGACCGGCAGGGGTCCTGGGCCGGGTCAAGATCGTCGAGCTGGAACCGCTCGGGGCCGCGCGCCTCGGCATCGACCGTCACGTTGTGGCGGGGAGGTGTTACCTCGCTGGTAGCGGTCAGCGCCGCGTGGCGAGGGACATCGGGTGGATCGTCGCCATCCAGGCAGGTCGCCGGCGCGTCGCCAGCCGCGCGAACGAACCAGGCACCGAGGGCCATGCCGCTCAGACCGCCCAGCGTCGCGCCGAGCAGAATCGACCGACAGTGCAGGGGATGCGCGATGCAGCCGGCGATCGCGCCATTGGCGGCCTGCTCGAGCGGTTCTGTCATGGACACGACGTCGTAACCGCTCCCCGGCGCGGCCTGTGCGCCCGGCAGGCCGGCCGGGCGCACATTCCCTGTTGAAGTCGGCGACCGCGCGCCCCGCACGGGGCCGGGCAGCACCGCGCTCAACAGCAGCGCGGTGCTGAGCAGGCCGGCGGCATTGCGGATCTCGAAGGGCGGGCGCCGGCTGCCGAAACGCGCGGCCCGGTCATGGTCCTGCGCCGGTTGCCGGCCCTTCAGCGCCTGCTCGAAGTGGCCCTGTGTGCGTCGCTGCCGGGCGACCTGCTCCATGTGCATGTCAGGCCCCGGTACGCGCAGGCGGTGCCGACAGATAGGCGCTCACCGCCCGATGGACCACGTCGATGGCCCGCAGCGCCTGCCGCACGTCGATCCGCCAGGGCTGATCGGCGGCGCTGTGGATCAGGCTCTCGCGACCTGACAGCGGCAGGGCCTGGTAGGCGGTCGTGATGTTGTCGGCCACGCCGATCGCGCGTTCCATCTCCGCGGTGGTGGACGCGTTGAGGGCACCGGCCATGTAGGGCTGGTACAGGTCCCAGTTCACGTTTTCCTCCGCCTGCAGATAGGCGAGGCGGGCCTGCTGGCGCTCGCGCTCGGGCGCGACGTCGGCGGCATCCATCAGGCTGATGCCCACGGCGGAGAGGTTGCGTCGCTGGAAGGCGATGTGATCGGATTGCAGCGTCCAGTCCGGCGTGTCATGCACCGGCTGCCCGACCGTCGCCGCGGCCGCGCGCAGCAGCTGCATCATCCGCGCCTCGGCCGGTCGCACCTCGCTGGCATCGGCACCACGAGGGGACGAGTCGCCATCGCGGTACAGCACATGCGTGTCCGATCCGGACAGCGCCATGCCATCACCGCGTGTCACCAGGTCCAGGTTGAGTGCCACGTCGGCACAATCGCCGGCGTCCAGGCACTGCTCCACATGCGCCTTGGCCCCCAGCAGGCCGGACTCCTCCATCCCGCTGACCATGAACTGCACGCGGGTTCCGGCGGGCAGGCCGCTGGCCTGCAGACGCCGCGCCACGGCCAGCAGCGCGGCCACGCCGCCACCGTTGTCCAAGGCCCCCGTCCCGCCGATCTCCGCGGCCACCATGTCGCCGTGCGCGACCAGCATCACGGTGCGCTGCGGCTCGCCGGCCCCGCTCAGCGTGACCAGCAGGTTGCTGCCACGCGCGGTATAGGGTGCACCGAACAGCGTGCGGCTGTTGAGGTGGAAGGGCCGTTCCTCGACATTGAAGCCATCGCGGTCGAACAGGTCGAAGATGGCGTCGCGGCGTGCGTCGTTGGCGGCCTGTTTGAGCCAGCCCCTGTAACCGCCGTCCTCCTGCGAGGCCAGCGTGGCGTCGACAATGGCGGCGATGTCGAGCTCGTAGGCGGCCTGCTCCGCACTGATCTGGGTGCCCAGGACGTCGGCCAGGTGGTCCATCCAGTTCACGCCCGGCGGAAACACCGCCGCCTCGGCCCCCGGGGGCCAGCCAGCCGTGGGCCCGGCATCACCGCCTGGCACCTGCGCCATCAGCTGCTGCTTCACCGCCGGCGGCAGTTCCCGCAGCAGGGTACGGATTTCCGGAATGGCGCAGTCCGGCGCGCCCGCGCAGTGGCGGATGACCTCCAGCACCTGCTGGCGGTCGTCCGGAGGGAGCAGGTCGAGCAGCGTGTGGCTTTCCGGCAGACGCTCGGCGACCGGCACCGCCGCCTCCGGACATTCCGGCGCGCTCGCGCGGCCCAGTGCGAAACCGGCCATGCCTGCGGTTGCCGAAGCAGCCACCACGCCGAGCCCGGCCAGCGTACCGGCGATGATGGCCTTCGTGCAGTCTGCCGGGCGGGTCACGCAGGTGGCCATGACGCCATTGGCCACGTTGGTCAGGGACGCCCCGGCACCCTGCGGATCGGTAAGCTCCATGCGCGAATAGCTCACCTGGCGTCCGGTGGCCGCCGCACCGCGCAGAAGCGCGGGCTGCACCGCGGGCAACATCTGCCGTGCTGCGAGCCGCAGTTCCGGGCGCAGCGCGGCAGCATGGACGGCATGGGCGGCACCGGTGCGCGGAGGTTGGCCGGACGTCGACGGGCGCGGCATCGCCGGGGCGGGTCCCCGAGGTGCCTGCGGCAATGCGGCGCGTGGTGACGGTCGTTCCGCAAGGCGTAAGCCCTGCAGCGCCGAGCTCAGCATCAGGCCGGCGACCACGCAGCTGGCGGCGTTGCTGACATTGAGCGGTCCGCGTGCGAACGCGCCGTCACGCGGCCGCGCGACGGGAGCCTGCGGCCCCAGGCGGCGCATCACGTCCTGCTGGAAACGTCCCTGGATACGACGGGCATCGGCAATGTGCTGCGGCATGGCAACCTCCGTTCTGCGAATGGAGGCCACAGCATGGGTACGCGTGCCACGCGTGCCCATCAGAGCGTTTGCAGAGGAGCCGCAGTGCGCGGCCGGTCACACTACCGGCAGTTCTTTGCCCAGCGTGCGATACGGCGGTGTCGCCATCACCATTTCCGCGAGCGAGTACGCCAGCTCGCGTTCGGCCATCACCGTGCCGTCGGCACCGTGCTCAAGAAGGTGTTTCACTTCCGCGTCGCTGTGCGCGCGCGCCAGCAGCGTGAGGCCGGGATTGAGCGCGCGCAGCTTGGCCAGCGTCTCGCCGGCTTCCAGCGGCTGCGGAATGGCAAGCACGGCAATCTTGGCGCGCTCGGGATGCGCTTCGGCCAGCACCTTGTCGGAAGCGGCACTGCCGCGGATGCCAGGCAGGCCGGCGGCGTGGGCTTCGGCCACGTGTTCCTTGTTGTCGTCAATGACCAGTACCGGCACGCCACGGTCGCGCAGCACCTGGGCCAGCGCGCTGCCCACGCGGCCGTAGCCGATCACGATGGCGTGGTCGTGCAGGTCCAGCGAGGGGCCCGGCGGCAGCTCGGTTTCCACGGCGGCCGGGGTGGTTTCCTGGTGCTTGACCAGCCAGCGGTCGAGCAGGCCGAACACCACCGGGTTGAGCATGATGGAAATCAGCGCACCTGCCAGCACCAGCGCCTGGCCGGTGGGCGGCAGGATCTGCAGGCTGACGCCCAGGCCGGCGATGATGAAGGCGAACTCGCCGATCTGCGCCAGGCTGGCCGAAATGGTCAGCGCGGTGCCATTGGGATGACCGAACGCCCGCACGATGAAGAACGCCGCGGCGGACTTGCCGAACATGATGATCGCGGCGGTGGCCAGCACCTGCCACGGATGCTCGATGAGGATGCTGGGATTGAACAGCATGCCCACCGAGACAAAGAACAGCACGGCGAACGCATCGCGCAGCGGCAGCGAGTCGTTGGCGGCCTTGTGGCTGAGCTCGGATTCATTGAGCAGCATGCCGGCAAAGAATGCACCCAGCGCGAACGACACGCCGAACAGCATGGCCGAGCCGAACGCCACACCCAGCGCGATGGCCAGCACCGAGAGGGTGAACAGCTCGCGCGAGCCGGTGCCGGCGATGCGTTCGAGGATCCATGGAATCACCCGGCGACCGACCACCAGCATGACCGCCACGAACAGCCCCAGCTGCACGAAGGTCCAGCCGATGCTGGCCAGCACGCTCCCCACGGTGTGAGTCTGGTTGGCCGAGTCCGGGCCGAAGATGCCGGCCAGCACCGGCATCATCACCAGCGCCAGTACGCAGGCCAGGTCTTCCACGATCAGCCAGCCGACCGCGATCTTGCCACGCTGGGTTTCCAGCAGGCGGCGCTCTTCCATGGCACGCAGCAGCACCACGGTACTGGCGGTGGCCAGCGAGAAGCCGAACACTACCCCGTGCAGCACTTCCCAGCCCATCAGGGCCGCCAGGCCCCAGCCGAGCAGGGTGGCGACCAGGATCTGGCCGATGGCACCGGGAATGGCGATGGCCTTGACCGCCATCAGGTCCTTGAGCGAGAAGTGCAGGCCCACGCCGAACATCAGCAGCATCACGCCCAGCTCGGCGAGCTGGTTGGCCAGCGCCTGGTCGGCGACGAAGCCCGGGGTGAACGGCCCCACGCAGATGCCCGCAATCAGATAACCGACCAGCGGAGACAACCGCAGCTTGTTGGCCAGGGCGCCGAAAATGAAGGCGAGCCCCAGGCCAACGGCCACGATGTTGATCAGGTCGGCATCATGGTGCATCGGCGCTCGCAGAAAAGGGGGATGCCCCGATTTTCACCGATGCGCGCAGATACGGCAAATTGGAATGAATG
>JAEWLO010000209.1 GCA_023457475.1 Pseudomonadota bacterium
GGCCAGATCGGCCGCCTGCTGCTTCTGCTGATGGCGGGTGCCTTCGAGTGCGGTACGGCGCTCGACGATCTGCGCCTCCAACGTTTCCAGTTCGGTCAGGTCGGCGGTCAGGGTGCCGATACGGCGGGCGCGCTCGCGCTGGATGTAGCGGTGGTAGGCCAGCGTCCGGTTGGCATCGGCCACGCGGTCCTGCGACAGCAGCAGCTTCAACGGTGCGTGGTTGCCGATGCGGTAGGCCGCGCGCAGCAGCGAAGCCAGCTCCTCGCGCTGCTGCGCCAGGCCCTGCTGCAGTTCGCGACGACGCTGCTGGGCCTGCTCGAGCGCGCGGGTCTCGGCCTGCAGCGCGGTTTCGGTCTGGGCCAGCACGCGACCGGTGCGCGCCACCTTTTCGTCGGCGTCGCGCAGCTGGCGCGACGCCTGGCCGCGCTTGTCTTCCAGGGTGCGGCGTTCCTGCGCGACGCCCTTCAGCTCGGAGCGCAGCTTCTGCAGCTTGCGCTCGGTTTCCTTCGAAGACTGCGCCGACAGCGGCGGGGTGCCCAGCAGCAGGGCGACCACCAGAAAGCCACTGAGCATGGAGCGCCAACGCATCCCCGCACCGTGCCCGGCGGTCGGTGTGTTATCCCGGCGTGAGGAAAAGGCGTTGGGGCGCAAGGGCTTTCCAGTGACTTCAGGCAGATGCGGATTGCAGCACCGCATGGTGACATTCCTGCACGCGGCCTGCCAGCCGCAACCCGCACAACGAGGTCTCCCATGAAACATGCATCGCTTCCGCTGTTGTTTGCCCTGCTGCTCCCGGCCGGGGGCGCGTGGGCCGTGGAGGACATCAGCAAGGTCAACGGCAGCATCAAGGTCGAGGCCGGCCAGGCCTTCGGTGACCTGGAGACGGTGAACGGCGGCATCCGCGTGGGTGCCGGGGCCACCACCCACAGCATCGATACCGTCAACGGGGGGATCGATATCGAGGAGGGGGCGCGCACGGGCAGCGTCTCCACCGTGAACGGCAAGATCAGCCTGGGCCCGCGCGTGACCGCCACCGGCAACGTGGAAACGGTGAACGGCAGCATCTTCGCCGACCGCGGCAGCCAGATCGAAGGCGGCGTGGAAACCGTCAACGGCGGAATCGGCCTGGTCGAGACGCGCCTGCGCAACGGCATCAAGACGGTCAATGGCGACATCACCGTCGGTATCGGCTCGCAGGTGGAGGGGGGCATTCATATCGAGAAACCCAGCTTCGGCATCTCGCTGAGCGCCCCACGCAAGCCGCGGGTGATCATCGGGCCGAAGGCGTCGGTGGCCGGCGAGCTGAAGTTCGAGCGCGAGGTGGTGCTGTATGTGCACCGCACCGCCCAGATCGGCCCGGTGACCGGTGCCGAGCCGGTGATGTTCGACTCCGATACCGCGCCGTCCAATTGATACGCTTTCCCTCCGGTGCCCCGCGAGGGCATCGGCCCTTTGTCACCAGGAATCGATGATGCCCCGCAAACTTCTGTTGTGCCTCGCCGCCACTGCCGCGTTGACCGCGTGCAAGGGCGAGCCCGACGCCCCGGCTCCCGCGCCGGCGGCCGACACTGCCCCGGCTGCGTCCGGCCACGCCTTCTCGCCCGAGATCAATGCGGCGGACTTCGGCGAACTGGTCAAGACACTGTCTTCGGACGAATTCGAAGGGCGTGCCCCCGGCAGCGTGGGCGAACAGCGCACGGTGGAGTACATCCGCGACCAGATGCAGCGCATCGGGCTGCAGCCGGGCAACGGCGACAGCTGGTTCCAGGACGTGGCCATGACCGAGACCACGGCCGATGAGAGCACCGCGCTGAAGCTCGACCAGGGCGGCAAGAGCCGCGACCTGAAGTTCGGCACCGACATGGTCATCGGCACCCGTACCGGCCAGCAGGAAGTGAAGGTCGACGGCAGCGAGCTGGTGTTCGTCGGCTACGGCGTGGACGCGCCGGAGCAGAAGTGGAACGACTACGCCGGCCAGGACTGGAAGGGCAAGACGGTCGTGATGTTCGTCAACGACCCGGGCTTCCACGTCAACGACGAGACGCTGTTCGATGGCAAGCGCATGACGTATTACGGGCGCTGGACCTACAAGTTCGAGGAAGCGGCGCGCAAGGGTGCGGCCGCGGCCCTGATCGTGCATGACACCGCCGGTGCTTCGTACGGCTGGGATGTGGTGAAGAACTCCTGGGCCGGCCCGCAGTACGACCTGCCTGCCAAGAGCGATCCCGAACCGCGCCTGCCGGTGCAGGGCTGGCTGAGCGCCGAGGCAGCGCGCCAGCTGTTCGCCGAGGCCGGCCTGGATCTGGACGAGGCCTACAAGAATGCCAACAAGCGTGGCTTCAAGCCGGTGCCGCTGAAGGCCAAGCTGTCGGTCGACCTGAAGAGCACCATCAGCGAGAAGACCTCGCGCAACGTGGTGGGCGTGCTGCCGGGCACCCAGCATCCGGACGAGGCCGTGCTGTACATGGCGCACTGGGACCACCTGGGCAAGCACGAGGGTGAGCAGGGCGACAACATCTACAACGGTGCGATCGACAACGCGACGGGCGTGGCCGGCATCCTGGAGATTGCCGGGGCGATGGCGCAGCAGCAGCCGGCACCGGACCGCTCGGTGGTGTTCCTGGCCGTCACGCTGGAAGAGTCCGGCCTGCTGGGTTCCAAGTACTACGTGACCCACCCGACCTTCCCGCTGGACAAGATTGCCGGCGTGATCAACATCGACGCGATGTCGGTGGCGGGCCGTGCCAAGGACATGACCGTGACCGGCTTCGGCAGTTCTGAGCTGGAAGACATCCTCAAGCCGCTGGCGGCGAAGCAGGACCGCACGCTGCATGGGGAAACCTCGGTGCAGAGCGGGTTCTACTTCCGTTCGGATCACTTCAACTTCGCCAAGGCGGGTGTGCCGGCGTTGTATGCCGACGGTGGCGAAGATCTGCGCGATGGCGGCGTGGAAGCCGGTCGCAAGGCCGCCGAGGCGTACGGCCGTGAGCGTTACCACGGGCCGAAGGACGAGTACGACGCCTCGACCTGGAAGCTGGACGGCACGGTGGAAGATCTGCAGCTGCTGTACGGTGTGGGCCAGGAACTGGCGACCGGCGGCCGCTGGCCGAACTGGTACGAGGGCAACCCGTTCAAGGCGGCCCGCGACGAGATGATGAAGGGCAAGGCGGCGGAGCCCGCTGCGGCGGCGAAGTAGGCCGCGGTAGCGGTACAGCGTGTGTGTGATGAGGCGGCACCCTTCGGGGTGCCGCTTTTTTATCGGGGACGCCATCGATTCCATTGCCAGGGATAGGCGTCGAGGGTGGCGGCCAGTCCGGCGCGGACGGGGTTCTCGGTCAGATAGTTCGCGTGCTTCTCCAGCGATTCGTCCGTCCGGATGCAATGGTCGTAGAAGCCGCGCTGCCAGACGGCACTGCCCTGGCAATCGTGCAACAGGTTATAGGCGCGGGCTGAGCGTGACTTGAACGCCTGCATGCAGCGGTTGAGGGTGCCTTCGCGCAGTTGCATCAGCCAGTGCACATGGTCGGGCATTACGACCCATGCGAGCGTGCGGGAGCGGCGTTCGCGATCGGAGGTGCGCAAGGCCTCGATCACGCATTCGACGCTGGGGGCATCGGTGAAGATGCGCCTTCGTCCGGCGACGGTGGAGGTGAGCGTGTAGCACGCGTTGGGCAGGGAGCGACGACCGATGAGAAGGCGGGAGCTGGGCATGGGGACAGCTTCGATCGATGCGGTCACGAACGACATCGGTCAACGCTGCAGCCGTGGCTAAGGGGAAGCGACGCATATCGGTAGGGTCGCATCCCTATCGACCGCCGGTTGGGTGTCCGCGTTCGGTAGGGCATGACCTGGATCGAAGCTGGCGGTTTCGGTGGGACCGGATGGCACGGGTCCATGCGTCAAAGCGATCGCTCGGTGTACGTGCAGTCGTTTGGGAACCGACCCTACCGATGTCGGTCGTGTCGGTCGTGTCGGTCGTGGCGGTTGCACCGGTTGCGCCGGTTGCATCGGTTGCATCGGTTGCGTCGGTTGTGGTGGCGGCGGCGGCGGTGGGGGTGGCGATCCGATTGGGGCATCGGCGTGGGTGCCCTGCGCGGTAGGGTCGCATCCCTGTCGACCGCCGACCGGGTGTCCGCGTTCGGTGGGGCATGACCTACATCGGGGCCGATGGCTTCGTGGGGGACCGGGTGGCATGGGTCCATGCGTCAAAGCGATCGCCAGGTGTACGTGGGGTCGTTTGGGAACCGACCCTACCGGCATCGGCATCGGTCGCCGGTCGCCGGTCGCCGGTCGCCGGTCGCCGTAACGGTAGGGTCGCATCCCTATCGACCGCCTGCAGGGTGTCCACGCCCGGTGGGGCATGACCCGCATCGGGGCCGGCGGTTTACCGCTGGCGCAAAAAAAAACCCCGCTGCGTAAGCAGCGGGGTTTTTGGGTGTAAACCCTGGCGATGACCTACTCTCGCATGGCTTGAGCCACACTACCATCGGCGCAGCTGCGTTTCACTTCCGAGTTCGGGATGGGATCG
>JAEWLO010000210.1 GCA_023457475.1 Pseudomonadota bacterium
GCGCAGCCCCTGTTCCACCACCAGCCGGGTGAACAGCGTGGCCAGCGTGAAGGTCTTGCCGGTACCGGCGCTGGCCTCGATCAACTGCACGCCCTGCAGGGGCAGCGTCAGATAGGGATCATCCGCGATGCGGTCGGGCGTCATGCTCATGCCGTGCCCTCCGCCTCGAACCCGGCAAACACCCGCGCCTGGCGCACGGCGGTGAACACGGTGAAGCTGATCTGCAGCAGGTCGGCATAGCGCGCCTCGTCGGCAAACGGATCCACGCCCCGCAGCGCCAGCCGGTTGGCGTCGCTGCTGGCCTCGCTCCAGCTGCGCTCGCTGCCATGCCACTGCTTCGCGCCCTCCCCATGGCGCTTCCCGGCGGGGGCATTGAACACCGTCCAGCCCGTGTAGGGGCCAAACGGCAGCGGTTCCTGCAGCCCGCGGGCGCGCAGCTGCAGGAGCGCAGCCAGCGCCAGACGGGCCTGCGCCGGTCCAGGCGCAGCCAGCACATGCGGGCCCAGACCTTCATCGCTTCCGTCGTAGAACTGCACCAGCGGCAGCGGGTCGCCGGCGGCGTTGGCCAGCAACCAGTCCAACCCCTGCCGGATCGCAGCCGGGCCGTTGAGCGTGCCGGCGCGCAGGCGCACCAGTCCTTGCGGATGCCGGTCATCGACGCGACCGTACAGCCGCACGCCGTCGATCTCCACCTCATAGCGACGGCTTTCCAGCGGAGTGCCATCCAGCCACTGGGCCAACGCGCGGGCGTACGGCTGGGTCTGCGCCTGCACGGCGTCGAACTGGCGCTCGCCGAGGGCACCGGAGGGTACCAGTCCCCGCGCGCGCAGGCGCGGATACAGGTCGGCGTCGTCGGCCTGCAGGGTGGCGGCAATGACGGCCAGCTGCAGGGTGCGTTGCTCCAGACCGCGTCCGGACACCACCAGCGGCTCCACATCATCGGTTTCTTCCACCGGCTCGGGCAGCCGAAGGCCCAGCGCCTGGGACAGGAACTGGCCTGCAGGATCGACGAGGAAGCGGCGCAAGGCGTCCAGTGAGAGGCCATCGTCGGATGCGGGGGCGGGTGCCGGCGGCAGGGCGGTGTCGAACCAGGGCGGCGGTGCGCGACGCTGTACACCGACCTGCAGCGCAGCCGGATGCCAGGCCTGCCGATAACTGAAGCGACGCGGCTCGTCGCCGCCCCCGAACGCCGCCGGCGAGAACGGCTGCAGCGCGTGCGACACGGTGAAGGCGCGTGCGGTCGCGTCGGGATCTGCATGGTAGGCAGCGGCGGCATCGATCAGTTCGCTGACCAGCACCGACGGCTCGCGCGCACTGCCGTCGCGCGGGTCCGCGCCCAGGTAGCTGAGGTAGAAGACGTCCTGGGCCGCCGCGAACAGCTGCAGGAACAGGAAACGGTCGTCTTCACGGGTGGAGCGATCACCGGGCCGACGACGCGGGGTATCCAGTTCGGCCGTGAGCTGGTTGAGACCGGCGGCCGGATCGCGACGCGGGAAGTCGCCGTCATTCAGACCCAGCACGCAGATCACCCGGAACGGCAGCAGGCGCATCGGCACCATCCGGCCGAAGCTGATGCCACCGGTCAGCAGCGGTGCGCGGGTGTCGGCCTCGCCCAGTGTGGCGGTGAACTGCGCGCGCACGACCTCGGGTGGTACCGGCGCGTCGTAGCCGGCCGCGGCCGCTTCGTCGGCGAACTGATTGATCAGCTTGCGCAGACGTTCCAAAGCCCGCTGACCGTTCGGTGTGGAGGGTGGCAGCGGCAACAGTGCGTCGAGCATGCCGAGCAGGCGCTGCCGCCACTGGCCCGGTGTCAGCGCGTCGCCCAGCACCCGCTGGTGCACGGCCAGCACGCGCAGCAACCGGATCAGCCGATCCAGCGCGTCCAGCGCACTGCCTTCCAGCTCGGGCCACGGAGCCACGCCGGCGATATCGCCGTCGCTGCCGCTGGCGTAGCCCAGCAGCAGACGGTCGAGCGCGAACTGCCAGGTGAACGCATCATCGGCCGGGGCCTGATGGCGCTGGCGATGGCCGGCATCCAGGCCCCAACGCGCACCCGCGGCCAGCAACCAGTCGTGCAGGCGCTCGAAGGCGACGGCATCGAGCCCCGCGGCTTCGGCCAGCGGTGCGCTGCCCAGCAGGTCCAGCACTTCATTCAGACCGAAGCGCGAAACCGGCAGGCCGAGCAGGTGCACGAAAACGTCCGCCAGCGGTTCACCGGCCAGCGGGCTGGTGTCGGCCAGCGCATAGGGGATGTGGTCGGGATCGCTGTGGCGACCACCGAACACGGCTTCCAGGTACGGCACATACGGGTCGATGTCCGGGGCCAGCACGGCGATATCGCGTGCCTGCAACGGCGGATCGAAGCGGTCGTCCTGCAGCAGCGCGCGCAGCTGGTCGTGCAGCACCTGCAGTTCGCGCAGGCGGGTGTGGCAGGCATGCACCTGCAGGCTGGGATCGTCCCGGCGCAGCGCCGGCAACGGGTCGCCGGCCGGTTCACCACGACGGTGGAACAGGTCGCGCTGCAGACGGTGCAGCAGGCTGTCGGCCAACCCCCCGTCGGCCAGCGTTGCCCGTGCATCGTCTTCGGGATCGGCGTAGGCGGCGATCTCGCCGGACGGGTGGACGACCTCGTAGCTGCCCAGCACCGCCATGAAGTCGCGACCAGCCGCGCCCCACGCCTGCAGCAGACGGTTCTCCCCCGCCGCGTCGCCAAACGGATCCGGCGCGCCGCTGCGCAGCTTCTCGGCCAGGGTCTGCAGGTCGCCCCAGTAGGCCTGGGTGGGCGTGGGCAGATAGAAGTGCAGTTCGCCCACCCGCGCCTGGGTGGCCATCACCCGCAGTACGTCCGGTGAGATGTTCAAGGTGGCGAACGCCGACACGCGCTGTGGCAGCCCCTGCGGCAGAGGACGCCCGGCACCTTCGAACTGGTCGAGGTAGGCCTGGATGCGGCGCGCCCGATAGGAGCGCCCCTGCGCCACCACGCGCCACAGAATGGCCTGGGGATCCTGCGGGTCGGCACCGGCGTCCCATCGCAGCAGCCAATCGCGACGCCACGCCTGGTACTTCTCGAACACGCTCGACAGCTCACCGGCCAGCGCCCACGGCAGCAGCGGGTCGGGGCTGGCCAGATATGTCCGGAGCGCGCGCAGCGCCGGCTGCTCCAGCAGCGTCGCATCGCACAACGCGCGGTACAGCCGCCAGCGCATCGAGGCCGCATCCAGGTCGTCGGCCTCGCCCGGAACATTGGCCTTCAGCGCGCGCGCGACGAATTCGCCCGGGGTCAGGAATTCCAGATTGGCCGCGATGCCATATTCCGCCGCCAGTGTCGCGTGCAGCCAGCGCCGCATCGCCACCTGCGGAATGAGGATCACCTCCGGCTCCAGCAGCGACTGCCCCGGCACGGGCGTGCGTACATGCCGCGCCAGCAGCGCGGCCAGCACGTCGAGGGAGTTGGAGTGGTACAGCCGGAAGTCCGCAGCGGGGTCGCTCATCGCGCACAGTGTGCCGCACGGCGGCCCGGCATGGGACGGGCAACGGCCCCCGGAACGCGGGATTGTTCCAGAGGTGGGCAGGACTGGCCCGACGGTCCGACGACAGTGTCGTGCGAGAATACTGCACGGCCCGGTTCGGTTATGTTCAGCCGCACCCCACGATCTTAGAACGTTGGAAAATTGTTAATGGCGTCCATGACGGCTTCCCACGATCCATTGGTGCAGTTGAGCAACGTGCGTATCGAGCGCGGCGGTCGCGCGATCCTGCGTGATGTGTCGCTGTCGGTACCGCGCGGCAGCATCACGGCCGTGCTGGGTCCGTCGGGCAGCGGCAAGTCGACCTTGCTGGCGGCGCTGACGGGTGAACTGCGCCCCGCCGCCGGTAACATCACCCTGTTCGGCCGGCCGATTCCCACCGGCAGCAGCGCGCTGCGCGAGATGCGCCGCAGCGTGGGCGTGCTGCTGCAGGGCAACGGCCTGCTTACCGACCTCACAGTGGCCGAAAACGTCGCGCTTCCGCTGCGCACCCATACCCGGCTGCCGATGCCGGTGCTGCGCCGCCTTGTGGATATGAAACTGCATGCGGTAGGTCTGTTGGCGGCCGCCGATGCGTGGCCGCGCGAACTGTCCGGCGGCATGGCCCGACGCGTCGCGCTGGCCCGCGCACTGGCCCTGGATCCGCCCCTGATGATCTACGATGAACCGCTGACCGGGCTGGACCCGATCGCCAGCGGCGTGATCATGAGCCTGATCCAGCGTCTCAACCACAGCCTCGGCCTGACCAGCATCATCGTCAGCCATCATGTGCATGAAACCCTGCCGATCTGCGACCAGGTAATCGCCATTGCCAATGGCGGCGTGGTGTTCCAGGGCACGCCGGCCGCGCTGGAGGCCAGCGAGGACCCGCTGCTGCGCCAGTTCCTGCATGGCCAGCCCGATGGTCCCATCCCGTTCGATGCCGCGCCGCGCGCGAAGGTGGCCTGATGCCGTTCGTTGAAGCCACCCGGTCGCTGGGCCGCGCCGGCCTGTTCTCGCTGACGGTGCTGCGCGGTTCGCTGCCCAGCGCCGACTTCCTGGCCGAACTGACCCGCGAGATCTACAAGATCGGTGCGCGTTCGCTGCCGATCATCGCGGTGGGCGGGGCGTTCGTCGGCCTGGTCCTGACCCTGCAGGGCTACCGGACGCTGACCACCTTCGGTGCGGCCGATGCGCTGTCCACCCTGCTCGGCCTGTCGCTCTACCGCGAGCTGGCCCCGGTGCTGACCGCCCTGCTGTTCATTGGTCGCGCCGGCAGCTCCATCGCTGCCGAACTTGGCCTGATGCGCGCCACCGACCAGATCAAGGCGCTGGAGCTGATGGCGATCGACCCGATTGCCAAGGCCGTGGCCCCACGTTTCTGGGCCGCCGTGCTCACGGTGCCGCTGCTCACCGGCATTTTCTGCTCGCTGGCGATCAGCGCCAGCTATTTTGAAGCGGTGCATGTGCTGGGCCTGGACAATGGCGTGTTCTGGTCGGCGCTGAGCAACAGCGTGGATTTCCGGGACGATTTCGGCGTGGCGATGCTGAAGTCGGCCATTTTCGGTGGTACCGCGGCCCTGGTGGCCTCCTACGTGGGTTTCCACGCGGAGCCCACGATCGAGGGCACGTCGGTGGCGACCACGCGTGCGGTGGTCAACGCCTCGCTGCTGGTGCTGATGTTCAATTTCGTGCTGTCGGCGCTGATGTTCCGCTGATGACCCCGTCCGGAGTCGCGTCCGGACACCTGACTTACAACGGTGAAAAACTCCATGGCCATCCGCGGTCCCAGACTCGAATTTTCCGTCGGCGCCTTCCTGCTGTTGTCGCTGGCCTCCCTCATGGTGCTGGCCGTGGCCTCCACCAATCAGCGCTGGGGCTTCGGCAGCGACGGCTATGAGCTGAAGGCGCGCTTCAGCCAGATCGGCCAGCTGCGCAAGCAGGCCCCGGTGAAGATCGGCGGCGTGGTGGTGGGCCAGGTTGCCGACATCACACTGGACCCGACCCGCTTCGATTCCATCGTGACTCTGAAGATGGATGGCAAGGTGAAGGATCTGCCCGGGGACACCTCCGCCGGCATTTTCACCAGCGGCCTGCTGGGCGAGAGCTACATCGGCCTGCAGCCGGGCGGCGACCCCGAGGTGCTCAAGGCAGGCGATGAGATCGTCTTCACCCAGCCGGCGGTGGACCTGATCCAGATGGTCGGCAAGTACATGTTCAGCGGCACGGGTAACAATGGCGGTGCCGCCTCCCAGGAAGCTCCCGGTGCGGATGCACCGGCACAGGAACCGCAGAAATGACCCAGAAACTGATTCCCGCCCTGCTTGCAGGTGCCCTGCTCGTCGCCCTGCCCGTACTGGGCTCGGCGCAGAACGCCCCGACCGCCGCCGCCGCCCAGCAGGGACAGGCCAGCAAGGTGGTGCTGGACGCCAGCTCGCGCATCCTCACCACCCTGCAGACGCGCCGCACCGAGTTCAACCAGAACCCGGCCGCGCTGCGTAGTTACATCGACAGCGAGCTGAACCGTACGTTCGACCGCGACTACGCGGCACGACTGGTCCTCGGGGCCAACGCCCGTGGGGCGTCGGACGCCGACGTGAAGCTGTTCGCCGATGCCATGGCCGACAACCTGATGCAGCGCTACGGTTCGGCCCTGCTCACCATCCAGGGCAAGCCGACCTTCCGCGCCAAGGGCGAAACCCCGCTGGCGAACAACCGCGGCATGCGGGTGGCCACCGAGCTGGTGCGGTCCGGCAGCGAGACCACGCCGGTCGAGTACCTGATGCGTCAGGTGAATGGTCAGTGGAAGATCTTCGACGTCAACATCGAAGGCATTTCCTACGTGCAGACCTTCCGTACCCAGTTCGACGCCCCGCTGAAGCAGAAGGGCATCAAGCAGGTCGCCGCCGAACTGCGTGGCGGCACCCTGCAGGCCGGACCCGCGGGCAATGGCAAGTAAGACCGCCCTGCAGCTGGACGGAACCCACGCGCGCCTGTCCGGCGTGCTGGACCGCGACGCGGTGGTCGCCCTGTGGTCGCAGCTGCAGACGCTGCCCGCCTCGATCGAGGTGCTCGACCTGGGTGCCGTGACCGCCGTGGACAGCGCCGGCCTGGCCCTGCTGGCCGAACTGAGCGCGCGCGCCCGCGCCGCCGGGCGTACCCTGACCCTGCTGGGCACGCCGACCGGTCTGGCCGAACTGGGGGCCGCCTACCGGCTGGCCCCGTCCCTCGATTTCACCGCCCCTATTGCCGCGAGCTGACATGAACGTCGTACGCACTCTATTCCCGCTCCTGCTGGTCGCGTTGCTGGGAGCCTGCGCTGCCAAGCCGGCCCGCGACAGCGCCCCGGCCAGCGTGGCCGTTGATGCCGCGCCGACTCCGGTGGCCACGGCCGATGTGCCGTCCAGCGACGTCGCGACGGTCGCCGAGGCAACGGCAGATGACGCCACGGTCGCCCCCCCCCCGCCTGCGTCCGATGCCCCGGTGCCTCCCGCCGACGCCACGGCCGCCGCGCCCACCTCGGCCGAAGACGACTTCGCCGCGCTCTACGGCACTCCGGCCCCCGGTGCGGACGTCGATGCCGGTGGCCGCCCGTCCTACGATCCGTGGGAAGGCTTCAACCGCCGCGTGCACGCATTCAACGACGTGGTCGACCGCGCCGTGGCACGCCCGCTGGCCACGGCCTACACCAAGGTGGTGCCGCGCTTCGCACGCACCGGCGTGACCAACTTCTTCAGCAATCTGCGCGCACCGGTGACCATCACCAACCAGCTGCTGCAGGGTCGCCCGAGCGACGCCTGGGACAGCCTGGGGCGCTTCCTGATCAACTCCACGGTCGGCATCGGCGGCCTGTTCGATCCTGCCAGTGCCGGCCAGGTGCCGCGCCGCAGCGAGGACTTCGGGCAGACCCTGGGTGCCTGGGGCTGGCGCAATTCGCGCTACGTGGAGCTGCCGTTCTTCGGCCCACGCACGGTGCGTGACGTGTTCGGTCTGGCGGGCGACATTCCGCTCTCGCCGATCCGCACCATCGAGGAAGACAAGGTGCGCATTCCGCTGCAGGGTCTGCAGCTGGTGGACATGCGCGCGCAGCTGATGGCACTGGACGACATCCGCGACAGCGCGGTGGACGAATACGCGCTGACCCGCGATGCTTGGCTGCAGCGCCGCAACTACCAGATCGAAAACGATCTGCGCGGCCGCCACCGCAGTCGTGACGCGGACGACACCGCGCCGATTCCGGTCGACGCCATGCCGATGCCCGACTGGGGTAACTAAGTAAAAGCCCCGCAGAAGCGGGGCTTTTTCTTAGTTCGCGCATTCCACCTTAACCCCGGGCCTGTGGCGCGCCCCCTTGAACAACAAGGGGGCTCTCCTCCAGACGCCCACCGGTAGCGCTGGCCGTTGGCCGGCCCACGCAGACGCGGGTGGGCTCGCGCAACGGCGGATCGCCGTTGGGTCAGGCGGCCAGCGCGCGGTCGATGGCCATGACCAGGCGCGCGTCGTCGGCGGGCACGTCGGGGGCGAAGCGGGCGATGACGGAGCCGTCGCGGCCGACCAGGAACTTCTCGAAGTTCCACAGCACGCCGGGAGCCGGATTCACCACCAGGTCCGGGTACTTGGCCACCGCACCCTGCAGCTTCTCGCGCATCGGACCCTCACCGGTCGCCTCGGGCTGGGCGGCGGTCAGCTCGGCGTACAGCGGATGGATATCGTCGCCAGCCACGCTGACCTTGGCGAACATCGGGAACCCGACGTTGTATTCCAGCTGGCAGAACTGCTGGATGTCCGCTTCGGTGCCCGGCTCCTGGCCGAGGAAGTTGTTGGCCGGGAAACCCAGCACTTCGAGTCCGGCGGCATGCTTCTCCGCGTACAGGGCCTGCAGGCCTTCGTACTGCGGCGTCAGCCCGCACTTGGAAGCGACGTTGACCACCAGCAGCACCTTGCCGCGGTAGTCGGCCAGCGACGTCGGCTGTCCTTCGATGGTGGTGACAGGAATGTCGTAGACGGTCTGGCTCATGCAACTCTCGCTGGGGGTGGTAGGGCGCAGCAGGCCGCGCCCCTCGAAATCTCAATCGACGCAGATCGTACCCTGCGCCACGCCGCCATCGATGCGCTGGCGGCAACCGAAGTTCTGGCTGACGTCGCGCTGGCACACGCCCGTCACCTTCGTGCCGGGGGCAATCTCGCTGTCGCCCTGCGCCAGACACTGACCCGTGCAGTCGGCCTTGGCGCTGCACGCCTTGCCGGCGTCGGCATAGGGCACCACGCACTGCACACGCTGCAGGCGACCCAGAGGTTGCAGCTGCCCCCCCTGTGCGGCGCACTCTGCATCCGCAGCCTGCTCCGTTGCCTGTGCAGCGGCCTCAAGGGCAGCCTCCGCTTCGGCCGTGGCGACATCGGTCTGCGGCGTAGTGCTGCAGGCGGTCAGTGCCAACAGCAGCGTCAAGATCAAGGAGATGCGCATCGATTCAATCCTGGTGGAAGGCTGACACCATACCTTCTCACGCCGCGCGGTCACACCTCGGCATCATCGCCGGCTTCCTCCTCGTCGCTGATCTCCGCACCCATATCCCCCAACAGCTGCTGCGAGGTGTCGCTGCCAAGCGATTCCACGCCGCGCAGGCGGCGCTCGATGGTGCGCGTCTTGCGGCTGGCCTCGCCGAGGCTGCGACCGACGGTGCTGATCTGCTTCTCGGCCTTCTCGAGGATGCCGGCGAACTTGCCGAACTCGCTCTTCACCGCGCCCAGCAGGTTCCACACCTCGCTGGAGCGCTGTTCGATGGCCAGCGTGCGGAAGCCCATCTGCAGACTGTTGAGGAGGGCGGTGACGGTGGTCGGTCCGGCCACCACCACGCGGTGCTCCCGCTGCAGCAGATCCACCAGCCCGGGACGGCGGATCACTTCGGCGTACAGGCCTTCGGTGGGCAGGAACATCACCGCGAAATCGGTGGTATGCGGCGGCACGATGTACTTGTCGTTGATCGACTTGGCCTGGATGCGGATCGCACGCTCCAGCTGCGCGCCCTGCACGCGGACGCCTTCGACATCGCCCTGTTCCTGCGCGTCAAGCAGGCGCTCGTAGTCCTCGCTGGGAAACTTGGAGTCGATCGGCAGCCACACCGGGATGTCGTCCTGGCTGCGTCCCGGCAGGCGCACCGCGATATCGACGATCTCGCCGCTGTCCGGACGCACCTTCACCGCGCGTGCGTACTGTTCCTGGGTGAGGGTCTGCTCGAGAATGGCCTCCAGCTGCACCTCGCCCCAGCCGCCGCGGTGCTTGACGTTGGTCAGCACGCGCTTGAGGTCGCCGACGCCGGTGGCCAGCTGCTGCATTTCGCCCAGGCCGCGCTGCACCTGCTCCAGCCGGTCGGAGACCAGCTGGAACGATGCACCCAGACGGGCTTCCAGCGTGGTCTGCAGTTTCTCGTCCACGGTGACCCGCATCTGGTCGAGCTTCTCGGCGTTGTCGCGCTGCAGGGTCTGCAGCTGCTGCTCCAGCGTGCCGCGCATCTCGCCGATGCGCTGTTCGTTGCGGTGGCTCATGTCCTGCAGGCGCTGGCCCAGCGATTCGGAGAGGCGCTGCTGGGCGAGCCCGCTCTCCTCGCGGCCCTTGCGTGCGTCCTCGCCCAGCGCGTCGCGCAGCTGGTCCAGGCGCTGGTCGGTGCGGGTGGACAGATCGCTCAGCGCGCGCGCAAAGGTCTCCAGTCGGGCATCCTGCTGGCGACCCAGCCCCTCCAGCTGCTCGCGCAGTTCACTGCGGCCCAGCCGCGCTTCCTCGCGCAGGCTCTGCTCCAGGCCGCCGGTGCGCGAGGGCCGCAGCAGGATGGCCAGCTGCAGGACGAAGATGGCGACCAGCAGGCCGGCCAGAATCAGGAATTCGGTTTGCATGGGGCAAGTGTAGGCTGAGCCGGTCTCAATGGCTGCGCCGGGTGCCCGATGCTGGTACGCCACTGCCGCAGCGCCGTTGCCTGATCAGAACCCTTCCAGCACCAGCTTGCCGCGGGCACGGTGGCTTTCGATCAGCGCATGCGCGCGGCGAAGGTTCTCCGCGTTGATGCGGCCGTAGTGCTCACCCAGGGTGGTGCGCAGCACGCCGGCGTCGACCAGTTCCGAGACCCGGTTGAGCAGGTCGTGCTGGCGCTGGATATCCGGGGTACCGAAGGTGGAACGGGTGAACATCGACTCCCAGTGCAGCGACAGGCTTTTGCGCTTGAGCGCCATCACGTCCAGCTGGCCCGGGTCGTCGATCAGCGCCAGCTGGCCCTGCGGTGCCAGCGCGGCGACGATCTGCGCGTAGTGCTGGTCGGTGTGGGTCAGGCTGGCCACATGCGTGACCGCCGGAATGCCGATCCGGGCCAGGCCTTCGGTCAGCGGCTGGCTGTGGTCGATGACGTGGTGCGCGCCCAGCGCGTACACCCAGTCCTGGGTGTCCGGCCGCGAGGCGGTGCCGATCACGGTCAGCCGGGTCAGCTGGCGCGCCAGCTGGACCAGGATGGAGCCCACACCGCCCGCGGCGCCCACCACCAGCAGGGTCTCGCCCTCACCGCCACCTTCAGCAAGGCCCAGGCGGTCGAACAACAGCTCCCAGGCGGTGATCGCGGTCAGGGGCAGCGCTGCGGCCGACGCGTCGTCCAGGCTCGCCGGCTTGCGGCCGACAATGCGCTCGTCCACCAGCTGATACTCGGCATTGCTGCCGGGGCGGTTGATGTCGCCTGCGTAGTAGACCGCGTCACCGGGTTGGAACAGGGTCACGTCCGGGCCGACCGCGTCGACGATGCCGACCGCGTCCCAGCCCAGCACGCGTGGGGCGTCCACCACCGCGTTGCGGCGCACCTTGGTGTCGACCGGATTGACCGACACCGCCTGGACGCGGACGCGCAGGTCGCGCGGGCCCGGTGTGGGCAGCGGCAGGTCGAGATCGACCAGGGCGTCGGCATCGGCGATGGGGAGACCGTTCTGGGTATAGGCGATGGCTTTCATGGAAGCGGTGCGATCCGGAGAAGGGGTGCTCAGGGTGGCCCTCGCGGAGAAAACCGGAAAGACCGACAATCAGGCAACACTTTCACGATTGGAGTGAAAATGATCCGCTTCGAGGATCTCGCGTTGTTTGTCCGCACCGCCGCCCTGGGCAGCTTCTCCAACGCCGCACGCGAAGCGGATCTGCTGCCGGGCCAGGTCGCCGCCGCGGTGGCGCGGCTGGAACGCGAGCTGGACCTGCGGTTGTTCGTGCGCTCGACCCGCAGCCTGCGGCTGACCGCTGAAGGCGCGGTCTACCTGCCGTATGCACAGGACATGCTGACCGCGCTGCGCGAAGGCGAGGCGCGGGTGCGGGGGGAGGATGCCGAACTGCGCGGCGTGCTGCAGGTGGCTGCGCCGTCTGACCTGGGCCGCAATGTGCTGCTGCCATGGCTGACCGCCTTCCGCGCCGCGCATCCGAAGCTGCAGCTGCGGCTGCACCTGTCCGACCAGGTCGCCGATGTATTCCGCGATCCCGTGGACGTCGCCTTCCGCCTGGGCCGTTTCGACAACGCGAGTTATGTGGCCCTTCCGCTGCTGCCGGGCAACCGCCGCGTGCTGGTGGCGTCGCCCGACTATCTGTCGCGACATGCCGAGCCCACCCAGCTCGACGCATTGAAGGACCATAAGTGTCTGCTCTACGAACTGGGCGGACGTCCCTACGACCGCTGGACGTTCGAGCAGGACGGGCGCCGCGTGGTGGTGCCGGTGCGCGGGCATCTGGTCTGCGACGACGCCGACGTGGTGCGGCGCTGGGCCGTGGCCGGCGAAGGCATCGTGTTCAAGTCGTGGCTGGACGTCTGCGCCGATGTGCATGCCGGTCGGCTCAAGGTGCTGCTGGGCGGTGCGGGCGACAGCCTGCCGCTGAATCTGGTCTGCCCGCACCGCAAGCAGTTCTCCACCGCGATCCGCCAACTGCACGCGCTGTGCGTGGATCAGCTGCAGCCGATGCTGGACGGCCTGCCCGCCGCGCCGGGCTGATCGCGGCGGAAACGCTGGCCGCGCCGCCGACGGTGCCGGACAATGGCGCTCCCCCGTCGTCGAGCCGCTGTCATGCCGTACCTGGGCATTCAGGACCTTTGGACCTTCATCGGTGCCGTGCTGGTGTTTCTGGCGCTGCCGGGCCCGGGCACGTTCACCCTGCTCACCGCCACCGGGCGCGGTGGGGTACGCGGCGGCTACACGGCGCTGGCCGGCCTGCTGCTGGGCGACCAGATCCTGATGTGGCTGGCGGTGGCCGGCGTCGCCGCGTTGCTGAAGGCCAATCCCGTCGTGTTCCACACCGTCCAGTACCTCGGCGCGGCGTACCTGGTGTGGGTGGGGTTCAGCCTGCTGCGCGAGCCCCGCGAGGGGTCCGCGCCCGGTGGCATCCGCCTGCAGCCCGGCCACTACTTCCGCCAGGCGGTGCTGGTCAGCCTGCTCAATCCGAAGGCGATCATCTTCTACATGGCGTTCCTGCCGTTGTTCATCGATCCGGTGCGCCATCAGGGGCTGGTGACGTTCGCGGCATTGGCCGCGATCGTGTTCGTGCTCAGCGTGGCGTACTGTTCGCTGCTGATCGCGGCGGGCAACCTGGCGCGTCGTCGCCTCATCCAGCACCCGCGCGTCGGAGTGCTGCTGAAGCGGGTGGCCGGCGTGTTCCTGATCGGCTTCGGGGTGCGGCTCGGTCTCAGCGGCTGAGGGTCGAATTCTGTGCCGGAATCGGCACAGTCGAAAACAGGGTCAAATGCGCCGTGCGATTACGACGCCCGGCAGTAGTAATGCTGCAGCGCGTTCGGTCAAACTCGGGCACTTGTCGATTGCAGTCACCCGAGAGGTCCCATGTCATCCTTGTTGCGGCGTAAATCGCTGGAGTCCGTCACTGTCCATGAAGCCGGCAGGCGACTGGTACCCACCCTGAGCTGGCCGCACCTGATCGCACTGGGCATCGGGGCGATCGTCGGCACCGGCATCTATACGCTGATCGGCGTGGGGGCCAACCTCGCCGGCCCGGCCGTGCTGATCTCCTTCGCCATCGCCGGCGCGGTCTGCGCCTGCGCGGCGCTGTGCTATGCCGAGCTGTCCACGATGATGCCGGCCGCCGGCAGCGCCTATACCTACAGCTACACCGCGCTCGGCGAGATCTTCGCGTGGGTGGTCGGCTGGAGCCTGGTGCTGGAGTACTCGCTGGTGGTGAGTACCGTGGCCGTCGGGTGGTCGGGCTACTTCGTCGGTTTCCTGGAGTGGGTGCACACCAATGCCGGTATCGACATCCGCCTGCCGGCGGCGCTGTCGGCGGGCCCGCACGTGGAAGGGGGCTTCTTCAACCTGCCCGCGGTGATCATCACCTGGGTGGTGGCGGGCGGCCTGATGCTGGGCACCAAGGAAAGCGCGACGCTCAACGCCATCCTGGTGGTGCTCAAGATCATCGCGTTGGCGGTGTTCGTGGCGGTGGCCCTGCCGGCGTTCGATGTCGCCAACCTGCAGCCGTTCATGCCGCACGGCTTTGCCAAGACGCTCGGCCCGGACGGCATGGAGCGCGGTGTGATGGCGGCGGCGGCGATCATTTTCTTCGCCTTCTACGGGTTCGATGCGATCTCCACCGCAGCAGAGGAAACCAAGAACCCGGGCCGCGACCTGTCCATCGGCATCATCGGCTCGATGGTCGGCTGCACCATCATCTACATGCTGGTGGCGCTGGCGGCCATCGGTGCGATGAGCTACACCGTGTTCGGCCACAGCGCCGAGCCGCTGGCGCTGATCATGCGTGAGCTCGGCCATCCGACCGCTGCACTGGTCATCGGCATCGTGGCGATCATCGCACTGCCGACCGTGCTGCTGGCCTTCCTGTTCGGACAGAGCCGCGTGTTCTTCGTCATGGGCCGCGACGGCCTGCTGCCACGCGGCCTGTCGGCGGTGAACAAGCGCACCGGCACGCCGGTCGCCACCACCCTGTTCAGCGCGCTGCTGGTCTCCGCGCTGGCCGGCGTGGCACGGCTGGATGAAATCGCCGCGCTGGCCAATGCCGGCACGCTGGCCGCATTCACGGCGGTGGGCATCTGCCTGGTGGTGATGCGCCGCCGTGCGCCGGATGCGACGCGTACGTTCCGCACGCCGCTGGCCTACATCGTCGGGCCGCTGGCGGCACTCGGCTGCGTCTATCTGTTCATCAGCCTGCCGAGCAGCACCCAGCTGTACTTCCTGATCTGGAACGTGATCGGGCTGGCGGTGTATTTCATCTACAGCCGCCGCAATGCGTTGATCGCGCGGTGAGCTGCCGCGCCGGCCGGCCAACCGCCGGCGCTACCGAGCAGCGTAGGCCAGCGCCTTCTCCATCACCCGCAGCAGGTTGCCGCCCCAGATGGCGGCAATCTGCTTCTCGGTATAGCCCTTGCGCAGCAGCCAGGCGGTGATCTTCGGCAGCTGGCTCACGTCCTGCAGGTCGGCGAGTCCGCCGCCGCCATCCCAGTCCAGCCCGATGCCGACGTGCTCGGGACCGACCACCGCGAGAATGTGCTCGAAGTGGGCGAAGAAATCGTCCAGCGTCGCCTTGCGCAGCGGCAGGGTGGCGTCGATCTTTTCCAACCCCTGCTTCAACGCCACGCCCTGGGCCACGGTCAGGTCGTCGTAGTCTGCACCGATCTGCTTCATCAGCGCCTCTTCGGCCTGCTTGCGCGCGTCGTTCTTGCCGGTGTCGATCAGGTAGCCGCCGTAGGCGTTGACCTGGATCACGCCACCTGCCTTTGCCAAGGCCTTCAACCGCGCATCATCCAGGTTGCGCGGATGGTCGTAGATCGCCTTGGCCGAGCTGTGGGACAGCACGAACGGCACCGGCAGGCGCTCGATCAGATCGTCGAACACCGCATCCGACGCGTGCGACTGGTCGATGACGATGCCCAGCCGCACCGCCTCATCCACCAGCGCCTTGCCGGCCGGGCTCAGTCCCTTCCACTCGGCACCCTTTGGATCCGTGGCGGAATCGGCAAACTCGTTGTTGGCGAAATGCACGGTGCTGAGCAGGCGCAGGCCCGCCTGGTGGTAGAAGCTGAGCAACGAGGGGTCGTCCACCAGCGGGCTGGCGTTCTCCATGCTGATGAAGACCACGCGCCTGCCTTCGTGCTTGATCCGGGCCGCGTCGGCAGCGGTAAGTGCGAGCGCGAATTGCCCGGGCTGCGCGGCGAGCATCTCGCGGATTTCCATCAGACGCTGCAGTCCGGCATCGCGGTCGCGGCGGTGTGCTTCTACCGAGCGGTCGCCCTGGCCGGTGTAGATGGCGAAGAATCCCCCGTCCAGTGCGCCCTCGCGCATGCGTGGCAGGTCGACCTGCGACAGGGCGTTATGGTCGTGGCGTCCGGTGATGTCGAAACCGTCGCGATGGAAGTTCGCAGGGGTATCGAGGTGGCTGTCGAGGGTGAGCAGACGCTGCTGCAGCGCTGTCGCTTTTGCCAGCTCCTGCGCGGAAAAGTCGATCGCGTGGGCGGACAGCGGCGCAACCAGCGCCAGGGAGACCAGCAGGGACAGGGCACGCACCGTCATGACGCCTCACCGATGGGTTGGAAGCGTCAGACCATAGCGCACGTGACCGCGTAGGGACACGCATGGCGTGTCCCTACGCGGATTTCATTCCTGCGAGATCAGTCCAGCACGCGGCAGAACACGGCCTTCAGGTAGCGCGATTCCTGCACGTGCGCCATGAACGGATGGTCCGGACCGGCACCCGACACCTTGAGGATCTGGATGGTGCGTCCGGAATAGAAGGCCGCGCGGCGCAGCATGTCGAGGAACTGATCCTCGGCCACCAGCCCCGTGCACGAGAACGTCGCGAACAGCCCACCCGGCTTCACCACACCCAGCGCCAGCTTGTTCATGTCCAGGTACTTCTTCAGCGCGGTGATCACCTGGTCGCGGTCGCGGGTCATCTTGGCCGGATCCAGGATCACCACATCGTACCGCTCGCCACGGTTGGCGGCGTCGCGCAGCCACGGGAAAATGTCGCTCTGCACGAAGCGCGGACGCACGTTGTTCAGGCGCGCATTGCTCTTGGCGATGGCGATGACATCTTCATCGATGTCGATGCCCAGCACGTCCGACGCACCGCGGGCAGCGGCGTATACCGCGAAGCCGCCGGTGTTGCAGCACAGATCCAGCACGCTCTTGCCTTCCACCAGACTGCTCAGCCACTGGCGGTTCTCGCGCTGGTCGGCGAAGAAGCCGGTCTTGTGCGCGCCGGCAGGGTCGGCCCGGAACTTCACCCCGTACTCGGTGATGACCGCCGCTTCGGTGGTGGTGTTGCCGTGGAAATCGAAGCTTTCCTGCTTCTGTACGTGCTCGTCGGCGAAGCTGTGGAAACGGCAGCCCGGGAACTGCTCGCGCAGCGCCTCGTAGATCCACTCGCGGTGGCGGAACATGCCGGCAGCGAAGAACTCGACCACCACCAGATCGCCGTAGCGGTCGACCACCAGGCCGGACAGGCCGTCGCCCTCGCTGTGGACCACGCGCCAGGCGTCGGAAATGGCATCCAGGTCCAGAACCTCACGGCGCAGTGACACCGCCTGCGCGATCTTCCGCGAGAACCAGCCGGCATCGACGGGGACGCGCTGGTCGGTTTCCAGGATGCGTACCGCAATACGCGAGTGACCGTTGTAGAAACCACGGCCGATCCACTCCCCATCCACGCCGATCACATCGACGATGGTGCCGGACTTGGGGCGGACCTGGGGCTTTTCGACCAGTTTCTGGAAAATCCAAGGGTGGCTGGAACGCCAGGCGTTCTTCAGGCGGACAACAGGGGCAGGGGTATTCATGGGCCTATTGTATCCGGGCACCGGGCCGGGCCGGCGACCAGCCGATTTGACGCGGGGGCATTCCGCCCGCAGAATCGGCCGCAGAAGGGGAGTAGCTCCCAGACGTTGTCGCCGTCAATTCGAGCCCGCAGGCTCCGGTGCAACGGCAGTTCCCACCCTCGGGGGCTGCGAGCGAGACCTTCGCCGTACGGCGAAGCTCTGTCCCTGGATCCCCCTTGGTCCTCCGTTGCAGATCCTCGCCGTCCGGCTTGAGGCTTTTCATTCATTCAACGGACAAACCCATGCAGACGATCGGTAATTTGTGGTTGTGGGGCGGCTTCGGCGCGGTGGTGATCATCGCGCTGCTGGTCGACCTCGTATTGATGCGCCACGGCGGCCCGCACAAGGTCACCTTCAAGGAGGCCCTGTGGTGGTCGATTGGCTGGGTCGCCCTGGCCCTCGCCTTCAATGGCGGCCTCTGGTACTACCTGAACGAGACCGCCGGCCAGGTGGTGGCCAACAAGGTGGGCCTGGAGTTCCTGACCGGTTACCTGGTCGAGAAAGCTCTGGCGGTGGACAACATCTTCGTGTTCCTGATGATCATGGGCTACTTCGCAGTCCCTGAAGAGCAGCGTCAAAAGGTGCTCATCATCGGCATTCTGGGTGCCATCGTGCTGCGAACGATCATGATCTTCGCCGGTAGCGTGCTGCTCACCAAGTTCCACTGGCTGCTGTATGTGTTCGGTGCCTTCCTGCTCTTTACCGGCTGGAAGATGTGGTTCTCGGCCGGCCAGGAGCCGGACCTGGAAACCAACCCGGCCCTGCGCTGGATGCGGAAGCACCTGCGCCTGCTGCCGGACTATGCCGGGAACGCGATGAGCGTCATGCGCGACGGCAAGCGCTGGTACACCCCGCTGTTCGTGGTGCTGATCCTGATCGCGGTGACCGACGTGATCTTCGCGGTGGA
>JAEWLO010000211.1 GCA_023457475.1 Pseudomonadota bacterium
GGCCCGGCCGCTGCCGGTGGGCGACGGCCGGGCGCTGCTGCAGCGCCGACCCGACATCCGCCAGGCCGAGCGCCGGCAGGCGGCGGCCACCGCGCGGATAGGGGTGGCGACCGCAGAGCTCTATCCGGACATCCGGTTGGGCGCGTCGGTCGGCGCGGCGGGTCTGCTGGAGGACTTCGGCAATGCACTCACCCGGCAGTGGTCGTTCGGTCCGCTCATCTCCTGGACCCTGCCCTCGTCGGGCACGCAGGCGCGGATCCACGCAACGGAAGCCGGGGCCGACGCGGCGCTGGCCGAGTTCGACCAGAGCGTGCTGCAGGCGCTGCGCGAAACCCAGACCGCGCTCAGCCGTTACGCGCACGACCTGCAGCGGCTGCAGTCGCTGCAACAGGCGCAGCAGCAGGCGTCACTGGCAGCGGAACAGAACCGTCGGCTGTACCAGGGCGGTCGCACGCCGTACCTGTCCAGCCTGGACGCCGACCGCACGCTGGCCTCGGCCGACGCCACCCTGGCCCAGGCCCAGGCCCAGGTGTCGCGCGACCAGATCCAGCTGTTCCTGGTGCTTGGCGGCGGCTGGAACACCGACGCGGGCACCGTCGCTGCGCGCACCGTAGCGCCGGCCTCTGGCCGGCCGGACTGACCCCATGCTGCTGCTCGACCGCCAGGCCTGGATGTTTTCGGTCAAGACGTTCCTGGCCGCGCTCGCCGCGCTGTACATCGGCCTGGCCGGCAACCTCTCACGCCCGTACTGGGCCATGGCCACGGTGTACATCGTCACCCAGCCAATGCTCGGCCCCACCCGCGCCAAGGGCGTGTATCGCATCGTCGGCACGCTGATCGCGGGGGCGGCCACGCTGTGGATGCTGCCGCATCTGGTGGAAACGCCACTGCTGCTGAGCGCGGCGATGTCGCTGTGGCTGTCGGCATGCCTGTTCATCGCCCTGCTCAATCGCGGTCCGCGCGGCTATGCGTTCCTGCTGGCCGGCTACACCACGGCCTTCATCGGCTTTCCCGCGGTGACCTCACCGGACACGATCTTCGACACGGTGGTGGCCCGCAGCGAGGAGATCATCCTGGGCACCGTGGTGGCGGTGCTGTTCGCCTCGCTGTTCTTCCCGGCCTCGGTGAAGCCGATGCTACGCGCCCGGATCGGCAGCTGGATGGACGATGCCGGGCTGTGGTGCCGGCAGATCCTGCTGCGTGGCCAGGCGGACGCACCGCGCAACCGTCTGGCCGCCGATCTGGTGCAGTTCGAGGCGCTGATCGAGTTCGTGCGCCGCGACGACCCGCGCCATGCGGGTGCCGCGGTGGCGATGGAACAGCTGCGCGAGCGCATGCTGCTGATGCTGCCGGTGCTCTCCTCCATCGCCGACCGGCTCGGCGCGCTGCGTGCCAACGGCAAGGCATTGCCCCCCGGACTGGAGCCGCTGGTGGACGACATCGCCGCGTGGCTGCAGCAACCGGGGCGCTCACCGGCGAGTGCATACGCGGCACTGCGCGGCCGCATCGTGGCGCTGAAGCCCGAAGTGGACGGTGAGCTGGACCACCTGCTGCTGGCCACGCTGCTGCTGCGCCTGGAGGAGCTGGTGGACCTGTGGCAGGACAGCACCACGCTGCGGCAGGCGATCGACAACGGCACCGCGCCGCTGGAAACGCCGCATTACCCCATCCGCGCCGCGCACACCGCCGAAAGCCGGCACGTGGATTACGGCATGGCCGCGTTCTCGGCCGCCAGCGCCGGCGTGGCGCTGATGGTCTACTGCGCGCTGTGGATCGGACTCGGCTGGGAAGGCGGTGGCAACGGCGCGATGATGGCGGCGGTCGCCGCCGCGTTCTTCGCCGCACAGGACGACCCTGCCCCGAGCATGCTCTCGTTCCTGCTGTGGGCGGTGGTGGCCAGCGTGGTGGCGGCGATCTACCTGTTCGGGGTGTTCCCGGCGGTGCATGACTTCGGCAGCCTTGCGCTGGTGTTGGCGGTGGTGTTCCTGCCGCTGGGCCTGCTGCTGCACCGCCCGCACACGGCGCTGATCGGGCTGCCACTGACGGTGAACCTGGTGGCGCTGCTCAATGTACAGAACACCTACAGTGCCAACATCCAGAGCTTCATCAATGCGTCGGTGGCGATGATCATCGGCATCGGCTTCGCGGTGGTGATGACCCGGCTGTTCCGCTCGGTCGGTGCCGAATGGAGTGCACGGCGGCTGGTGCGGCAGGGCTGGGCCACTCTGGCGGACGCCGCACAGGGCCGTGGCCAGACCGACCGGCAGCAGTTCGCCGCGCGCATGCTGGACCTGCTGGGGCTGCTCGCTCCCCGCTTGGCGGCAGCGCCCGCCGGCAGCGACCTGGCTTCGGTGGACATGCTGACCGAGGCGCGGATCGGGCTGAACATCCTGCAGCTGCGCCGCGCGCGCCACGAACTGCCCGATAGCAGCCGTGAGGCCGTGGAGGCGATCCTGGACGCAGTGGCTGCGCATTACCACGCACAGGTGCAGCAGCACGGGCCGCTGCCTGCGCCACCAGCCCTGCGGCAGCAGCTGGAGGCCTCGCTGCAGCGCGTGCAGACCGTGGCCGCCGGCAAGGCCCGCGATGAGGCCTTGATGGGCGTGCTGGGCCTGCGCTACGCGATGTATCCCGAACGCGCGGGTTGACCCGCGCGATTCAGAACAGATCACCCTGCGTGGGCACCGGTTCCAAGCCGGCAGGTGGCGGTTCCTGCGCGCTGCCGCCCAGGCGCCGGGCCAGCCCGGACAGGCGGCTGGCGTGCCGCCCCAATGCGGCACTGAGCACGTCGGCGCTGCCCAGCAGCTGCAGCGATTCCCTGGCCCGCGTCATGCCGGTGTAGATCAGCTCGCGCGACAACACGCGGGTGTCGCGACGCGGCAGCTGCAGCCACACCGCATCGAACTCAGAGCCCTGCGCCTTGTGCACGGTCATGGCAAACGCGCTTTCGTGCGCCGGCAATGCCGCGGGATGGAAGGCCCGCGGCTGCGAGGGGGTCTCGCCGGGGAACCAGGCCATCACCGCACCACTCCCATCGCGCAGGCAGATGCCGATGTCGCCATTGAACAGGCGGTGGCGGTAGCTGTTTTCGGTGACCAGCAGCAGCCGGCCATGGAAGTAGCGTGCGGCCGCACCGACACGCCCGCCGCCCAGCAACGCTTCGATCCGCTCGTTGAGGCCGCGTGCGCCCTGTGGGCCTTCGCGCAGCGCGGTGAGCAGGCGCAGCCGCCCGGTGTGGGCCAGGGCTTCGGCCGGGGTCGGCGTGTCTGCGAGCGCGCGCCAATGCGCGAGCAGCGCATCCCGGTGCAGCTGCAGCGGGTCCAGGACATCTTCGTGGAAGCCCACACCGGCCAAGGTGCCCCCGCGCAGCAGATCGAGCGCGACGCGGCTGTCACCCCTGCGCACCGCACTGGCCAACGGTGCCAGATCCAGGGTATCGCTCTGCCGGTAGCCGCGCAGCAGCTGCACCCGGCGGCCGGCGAACGGCAGCGCCGGCATCACCGGTTGCAGCGCGGTGGCGGCCAGCAGCGGCCGCAGCGCCTGCGCGTCGTCGGCCTGTACGCCCTGCCCGTCACCACTGGCCAGCAGAATGGCGCTGAGCACATCCCCGGCTTCAACCGAGGGCAACTGGTCGGGGTCGCCCAGCAGGATCAGGCGGGTGCCGCTGGCGATGGCCTCCACCAGCTTGCTCATCAGCGGCAGGTCGATCATCGAGGCCTCGTCGACCACCACGACCTCGAACGGCAGCGGGTTGTCGGCGTGGTGGCGGAACCGGGGCGAATCGGGAATCACGCCGAGCAGCCGGTGCAGGGTCGTGCCGCTGGTCGGCAGCGCGTCGCAGATTGCTGCGTCCACGCCGAGCACCCGCAGCCGCTCCACGGCCAGGCGCAGGCTTTCGGCCATGCGCTCGGCAGCGCGCCCGGTCGGCGCGGCGAGCGCAACACGGGGCGCAGGCTGCCCGGCCTGCAACGACTGGGCGGCCAGCAGGGCCAACAGCCGCGCGATGGTCGTGGTCTTGCCGGTACCGGGGCCGCCGGTGACCAGCACCAGCGGATGACGCAGCGCAACCGCCGCCGCCCGCGCCTGGTGGTCGACCTCGGTGCCGGCCTGCGCGAACAGCCGTGCAAACAGCGGAGCGACCGCAGCGGCATCGGCCACGTCCAGCGGCTGCTGGCCGATCCGCTGCAGACCCAGCGCCAGCCGGCGCTCGTACTCGCGGTAACGGCGCAGGTACAGCAGGCCGTGTTCGAACACCAGCGGCGCATCGGCGGCGGCCATGCTGTCATCGTCGGGCGCTGCAACCCAGTGCGAGGCGCGCAGCTGTGCTTCCCACGCGGCCGGGTCGGGCCAGGCGATGCCCGGGTCGTCCAGCAGGCGCTGCGGCTGTGCCGGGGCGAAGCCGGCATGCCCGGCAGACACCGCCAGCGAGGCCAGCGCCGCCGCCAGCAGTACCGGCTCGGGCGTGTCCGGCTGCAGCCGGCGCAGGCTGAGGGCCAGCGCGTGATCCAGGGTGCGCAGCGCGCCGCTGCGGTACAGCGCGGTGAGCAGGCTCATGCTTCCTCCCCGCGCGCGCGCGCAGCCAGCACGGCCTGCGCCGGCCGCCCCCCGGCGAACAAGGCGTCCAGCGCATCCACCAGTCCGGCACTGAAGGTACGCGCGTGGATACCCTCACCCGGCACGCCCAGCCCCCGGCAGAACAGGTAGCGGATCCCGCCCATGTCGCGGCTGTAGTCATAGTGGCTGCCCAGGCGGAAGCGGAGCCAGCGGTGCAGCGCCACCGTGTACACCAGCGCCTGCAGGTCGTACTCGCTGTGCCGCATCGCCGCGTCGAGCAGCTCGGGGCCATACCCCGGCAGCCGGTTGGACTTGTAGTCGAGCACGTACCAGCGTCCATCGCGCACGTAGGTGAGATCGATCTTGCCGGTCATCAGCCCTTCCAGCCAGCGCCTGGTGCCGAAGCCGCGACGCTCGCGCACCACGCCGTGCGCGTGCAGTACCTCCAGCAGGGCCGGTACCGCGGTGGGCTGCAGGGCGAAGTGGAATTCGATCTCCGCGCGATAGTCGCCGGGACGCAGCTCGTGCAGCGCCCCGCCTTCCGGCAGCGGCACGGTCAGGGTCAGTCCGACCAGCGGCACCAGCACGGCGACGCCGTCTTCCAGATCCTCGTCGCCGTAGCCTTCGGCACGCAGCGAAGCGCGCAGTACCTCGCCCTGCCCGTCAGGGGCGTCGTCACCCACCTGCCAGGTGCCCCAGGCGGCGAAGTCGGTGTCTTCCAGCGCGTCATGCAGCACGTTGCCGAAACGACTGCCCATGAAGCGCGGGTCGGGTGCTTCGGCCGCCTCGGCATCGGCCGGTGCCGCCGGCTCCAGCGGCAGCCCGCCCCCGGCCGGCTCATCGGCCGCCGCCGCCGGCGCTTCGGTGGCCGCCGCCTCGATGTCGTCTTCAGTGCCGGCGTCGGCCTGCGCGAGCTGGGTGAAGCTGTACACCCACCAGTCGTGCGGCACGCGGCGGGTGACCGCACGCACCGGCGGCAAGGGACCTTCGCGTTCCACCGGCAGCTGGGCCGGTCGCGGCGGCAACGGCGTGTCGTCGATGAGGACATCGGCGGACACGCGCGCAGCCTGCAACGGTTCCAGCATCGGGGCCAACGGGGTCCGCGCCAGACCGGCCAGGTCGCCGCAGGCCACCCACAGCGCGTGTTCGGCGCGGGTCAGCCCGACGTACAGCAGACGCGCGTCCTCGTCGCGCTGGGCACGTTCGCGCAGCGTGCTGGCCACCTCCCAGTCGTCGTCCTTGTCCAGTTTCCAGTGCAGCACGCGTCCCTGCGCGGTGTGCACGGTGCAGTGCGTGTCGGTGTTGGGCGCGCCGCCGTCGATGCCGATGAACGGCAGGAACACCAGCGGGTACTCCAGGCCCTTGCTCTTGTGCAGGGTGATGATCTGCACCCGCCGCGCATCCGATTCCAGGCGCAGCAGCTGCTGTTCATCGTTCTGGTCGGCGTGCGCCATCTGTACCTGCAGCCAGTCCAGCAGACCGTGCAGGCCGAGCGTGCGTGCGGCCGCCTCCTGCAGCAGCTCGGCCAGCTGCAGGTAGTTGGTGAGCCGGCGCTCGCCATCGATCAGGCCCAGCAACCGTTCGGCCTGGCCGGCGCAGACATCGGCCACCACCGCGAACGGCCCGCCACGCTGCCAGCGCTCGCGCCAATGCAGCAGCTGTGCCTGCAGATCGCGCTGCAGATCGCCCTCGCGTTCCATCGCCGCGATCTGCGCGGCGCTGTAGCCCAGCAGCACGGTCGCCAACGCCGCGCGCAAGCGACCCTCGTCAGCCGGCTGCAACAGCGCCAGCAGCAGCACGCGCAGGTCACGCGCCTCCGCCGTGGCATACAGGCTCTGTTTGCCCGCGGCCACGGCCGGAATGCCCACTGCCGCCAGTGCCTGCTGGATGCGGGTGGCCTCGCTGTGGCGGCGCACCAGCACGGCGATGTCGCCCGGCTGTACCGGCCGGTCGCGCAGGGTCGCGCGGCCGGCGCGCGCATCGCTGAGCACACCATGGATGGCGGCCACGCAGGCGTCGCTGGCGTACTGACGCGACGGCTCGGCGTTGAACGGCTTGCCGTCGTCGCTGTGCAGCACCCGCAGCACCAGCCCCGGGGCCGGGGCGCCGTCGCGCAGGTAATCGGCGTCCTCGCGCACGCTGCCCGGCAGCACCGGCTCGAACTGGATGTCGGCGGTGCCGAAGGCCTGCGCGCCGGCCGTGTCGTAGAGCGCCTGGAGCGCCCGCAGCACCGCCGGGCGCGAGCGGAAGTTGCGGTTCAGGGGCGGCGCAGTGGCAGCGACGTGCTTGGCGGCCAGATAGGTGTGGATGTCGCCGCCGCGGAAGCCGTAGATGGCCTGCTTGGGGTCGCCGATGAGGAACAGCGCGGGCGCAAGACCGGCCTCGCGGGTTTCGGCGCTGTCGCCGAACACGGTCTGGAAGATGCCCCACTGGCGGTCGTCGGTGTCCTGGAACTCGTCCACCAGGGCGATGGCGTACTGCGCGCGCAGGTGGCGCACCAGGGTGTCACGATCAGGGCCTTCCAGCGCGCGGGCGACGCCATCGATCAGGTCGTCGTAGGTCTGGACCCGCGCGATGCGTTTGAGGTCGTCCAGCCGCATGCGGGCCTGCTCCCGTAGCCGGTGCAGCAGGGCCACGGCCTGGGCGCGCAGCCACAGCGCCTGCGCGTCGGCAGCCTGCCACCACACCTGGAGCGCCTCGAACAGCGGCGACTGCGGGCACTGTCCCTGCGCGTCGTCACGGCAGTAACCACGCAGCGCGGAGGGCAGCAGCTTGTCCACGTGGGTCTTGTCGCCGCGCGCCCAGTCGGCGCTGGCACGCCCCTGCAGCAGCTCGCCGAAGGCCTTGTCGAAGCTGGGCCGTTTCGCACGGCGGCCATCGAACACTTTGCGGTCGAACGCCTCGGCAATGACCGCCTGGGCCTGCACTGCATGCGTGTCGATGGCACTGACCAGGGCGGCCGCCGCGCTGTGCAGGGCCGGACGCGGATCCTGCAGCGGCTGCGACGACACGGCCGGCAGCAGCGGCAGGGGCGCGATCAGCGCCGCCAGGTCGGCAGCAAGTGCATCCGGCGTTTTCCACAGCCGTACCAGGGCATCGAGCGTGTCGACGTCGTTGGCATGCACGCGCCACAGGTCGGCGGCGAGCTGGTCGTGCAGTTCGCGCTCGCTGGTCAGCAGTTCGGGCGGCTGGAAGGCATGCCCGCTCTCCATCGCGTGCTCGCGCAGCACGCGCGCGCAGAAGCTGTGGATGGTGAAGATGGCGGCCAGGTCGATCTCATCGGCAGCACGCTGCAGACGGCGTGCGAGCGCGGCGGCGCTTTCGGTTCCCGTCTCCAGATGACGCTGCAGGATCGCCCGGGTCAGCTGCACGTCGGGTGCCTGCGCCTCTTCTCCCGGCTGTTCGACCAGCCGCGCGGCCAACGCCAGGCGCTCGCGGATGCGCTTGCGCAGTTCCTGGGTGGCCGCTTCGGTAAAGGTCACCGCCAGGATCTGGCCGATGCGCAGCCCCTGTTCCACCACCAGCCGGGTGAACAGCGTGGCCAG
>JAEWLO010000212.1 GCA_023457475.1 Pseudomonadota bacterium
CTTTCCTGGCCGCCGCCTGCGGGGCGCCGACCGCCGCCATTTTCGTGTCCACGCCTGCAGCGGCCACCGGCATCGACTCCAGTGCGCCTCACAGAAATCTCGGCGATGAAGGGCTCGACGTGACGAGCAAGGAAGTCCTGGCGGCCCTCGACAGGTTGATGGCCGAATGCTCGCAGCCCCTGCAGCGTCGCGCGTGACGGTCAGCGCAAGGCCTCGAGCTGCTTGTCGATCAGGCCCGGAGCGGCGCTCGTCCGGGCCCCCCGCGGCCGGCAGGTTCGCGGCGCCGAAGCCCCGGCTGCGGCAGGCGTGGGGTTGGCAGTCTCGGTTGGCGATGCCCGGCGTTTAGTGTAAAAGGTTCGACTGAACCGCGCAGCTCATGCAGCGGTCTTGTATTCCAGGAGGAGACATGAAATCGAATTTCCGTTCGGCCGCGCTTGCCGCCTCGGTCGCCGCGGCGCTGCTGGCCTCGGCAGGCGCCCACGCGCAGCAGGTGAAACTGATGACCGGCCCGCAGGGCGGTTCCTGGTATCCGCTTGGCGGGGCCATCGCCAACATCGTGGACAAGGCCGGGGTGACACTCCAGGTCCTGCCCGGCGCGGGTATCGCGAACGTCAAGGCCGTGAACGCCGGCAAGGCGGACATGGGCTTCGGCAACTCCATTTCCACGGTCGACGGGGTGGCCGGCCGCGAGCCGTTCGAGAAGAAGATGAGCAACGTATGCAACGTTGCCACGCTGTACCCGCAGTACTTCCAGATCGTCGCCAACGCCGACGCAGGGATCGACTCGCTGGCCGACGCCAAGGGCAAGGCGATCGCCGTCCAGCCCAAGGGCAATACGGCCGAGTTCATCACCCAGCAAGCGCTGGAGGTCTACGGGTTGACCTACAAGGACATGGCGCGAGTCAGCTACGTTTCCTACACGGATGCCGTGTCGCTGATGAAGGACAACAACGCGCAGTTGTTCACGCTCGGCACCACCATCCCGGGCTCCTCGATCATGGATCTCGCTTCGGCGCGCGACATCAAGCTCGTTCCGATGCCCGACGACAAGTTCGAGGCCATGCGCAAGCTCAATCCCGGCTACACCAAGCTGAACATTCCGGCCGGCACCTATCCCAAGCAGGACAAGGACGTCCAGGCGGTCGCGTACGCCACGCACCTGATTGCCCGCTGCGATCTCGACGACAAGGGCGTCTACGAGGTCGTGAAGGGAATCGTCACCGAGCAGGCCAACCTGACTGCGATCGCCAAGGTGATGGGAGCCACGACCAAGAAGATGATGGCCGAGGACATCGGCGTGCCGCTGCACAAGGGTGCGCAGAAGTACTACCAGGAGCAGGGCGTCCTCTGACGGGACAAGGACGGCCAGTGACAGGACAAGGCCGTCCGACGTCCGCTGTCGGTCATCGCCTTCGCTGTCACGGTCCGCTGCGGCCTGTCCGCTGATCCGCGGTTTTCGCGGACCTTCGCCACGCCGTCCTGATGCCCGTACCCGGGCCCGGCATCGGTCGTTCCTGACGATGCCGGGCCGTTCCGATCCTGCTCGTCGACCCGATTCCGACGGAGTTCCCGGATGATGGCCATTCCGCTGTCGTTTACCCGCCGACTGACGACCCTGGTGGCCGTCTCGATGTCGGCCTTCCACCTGTGGGTCGCCTTCTTCGGGCCGCCGGACGCCTACGTGATGCGCGGCGTGCACCTGGCGTTCGCGCTGGTGCTCGCCTTCCTGGTCCTGCCCGGCTTCAGCGGCAAGGCAGAGCGTGTCGGCGTCCTGGATCTGGTGCTCGTCGTCGTCTCCGCTGCAGGCGCGCTGTATCCGATGGCGAACCTGGACTACATCGTCAACCGGATGTACTACGTCGACGACCCGGTCCTCGCCGACTACATCTTCGGAGGCGCGCTCACCCTGATGATCCTCGAGGCGACGCGGCGCGCCACGGGCTGGGCGCTCCCCATCACGGCGATCCTGTTCGTGGCCTACGGGCTGACAGTGGGCAACCAGTCGTTCGGCATCATGCTGGACCAGCTCTACCTGACCACCGAGGGCATCTTCGGCATCCCGATCTACGTATCGGCCACCTACGTGATGCTGTTCATCCTGTTCGGCGCATTCGTGGAGCGCAGCGGCGCCGGTCAGCTCTTCATGGACTTCGCGCTGGCCATCGCCGGCCATACCGCGGGAGGCCCGGCCAAGGTCGCCGTCATCAGCAGCAGCCTTTTCGGCACGGTTTCGGGCAGCGCGGTCGCCAATGTGATGACGACCGGCACCTTCACGATCCCGCTCATGAAGCGCACCGGTTACCGGCCCGGCTTTGCCGGTGCGGTGGAGGCGGTGGCATCGACCGGCGGGCAGTTGATGCCGCCCATCATGGGCGCGGCGGCCTTCGTGATGGCCGAATTCCTCGGGGTTTCCTATCTCACCGTGGCGGTCTTCGCGATCCTGCCCGCGGTCCTTTACTACGTCGCCGTCTTCATGGCGGTGCACTTCGAGGCCAAGCGCATCGGCCTGGTCGGCATTCCTCGCGCGGACCTGCCGCGCATGCGCGAGGTGCTGGTCGAGCGCGGGCATCTGGCGATTCCGCTGGTCGTCATCATCGCGGTGCTGCTCGTGGGCTACAGCGCCGCGTATGCAGCGCTGTGCGGGATCGCGTCCGTGATCCCCTCTACGTGGCTGCGCGCGAGCACCCGCAAGACCTTCACGCTTGCCGCCATCGTCGAAGCCCTCGAGTCCGGCGCCAGGAACACGATCGTCGTGGCGCTGGCCTGCGCCTGCGCGGGCATCGTGATCGGCGTGATCACGCTCACCGGGCTGGGCCTCACCTTCACCGGCGTGGTGCTGGCGCTGTCGCAGAACTCGCTGGTGCTTGCGCTGCTGCTCCCCATGGCGGCAGGCAT
>JAEWLO010000213.1 GCA_023457475.1 Pseudomonadota bacterium
GTTCCTGACCGTGGTGGCCGGCAAGGGCATCCTCAACCGCGCCCACGCCTACAAGGCGGCGGTGGACAAGAACCGCGAGGAGCAGCTGGACGACGATGCCGGCGTCACCGCCGGGCTGTTCATGTACCCGGTGCTGATGGCCGCCGACATTCTCATCTTCAAGGCCAACCGCGTGCCGGTCGGTCGCGACCAGATCCAGCACATCGAGATGGCGCGCGACTTCGCGCAGCGCTTCAACCATGTGTACGGCAAGGAGTACTTCCCGCTGCCGGACGTGGTGATCGACGAACAGGTAGCCACGCTGGCCGGTCTGGACGGCCGCAAGATGAGCAAGAGCTACCACAACACCATTCCGCTGTTCGCGCCGCGTGCCGAGCTGAAGAAGCTGGTGTTCGCCATCCTCACCGATTCGCGTGCGCCGGGCGAGCCGAAGAGCACCGAGGGCTCGGCCCTGTTCCAGATGTACCAGGCCTTCGCCACGCCGGCGCAGACCGCCGCCTTCGGGCAGGCCTTCGCCGACGGCATCAGCTGGGGCGATGCCAAGCAGCAGCTGTTCGAGCGCATCGACGAAGAGCTGACCCCACTGCGTGAGCGTTATGACGCGCTGATGGCCGAGCCGGAGAAGATCGAGGCGCTGCTGCGCCGTCGTGGCGAGCAGCTGCGCCAGCAGTACGCGATTCCACTGCTGAAGGAACTGCGCCATGCGGTGGGCCTGCGCGACCTGTCCACCGCCCGCGAGGCCATCGCCGACGACAGCCAGGCCCTGCGCGCGGCACCGCCGCTGTTCAAGCAGTACCGCGAGAAGGATGGCCGCTTCTACTTCAAGCTGCAGGCCAGCGACGGCACGCTGCTGATCCAGAGCGAAGGCTTCGATTCGCCGCGCGACGCCGGCCAGCTCATCGCCGTGCTCAAGCAGGCCGAGCAGGGCGACCAGCTGCAGAGCGAGCTGTTCAAGCTGGATGCCGAGGTGGACGCCGTACTGGCCGCGCTCGCGGTACTGCGCGACGCCTGATCCGCGCTTCCGTGGCATGATGCGGTCACCCGCCAAGGGAGACCGCAATGGCCTGGTTGTCGTTGTTGTTGTTCCTGCCCTGGTTCATTCTGCTGGGCAGTCTGTTCTGGTTGTTTCCCCGCCATCCGCGCGGCGGGGCCCGGCGCGCCTTCGACACGGCGGCGCTCGTCCTGGCCTTCGCGCTCAGCGCGGTGGCCATGCTCTGGGGCCACCACATCGGCGGGGTGCAGGGCGACGCGGGGCCGATCTGGCGCCAGGTGCTGGCGGTGCTCTACGCCTATGGTGCGTTTCTGGCGGTGATGGTGCTGGCGATACTGTTGCGGGGGCCGTGGCTGGCCCGGCGTGCGACCAAAGCCGCATCGAAGGGTGTTCCGGGCCCGGTCTAGAATGACCGGGAAGTGTCTGTTTCTGCCAGGGATGAGCGCATGTCCATCGACCCCAGCATCCACACCATCGATACCGCGTTCCAGCGCGATGACTTCGGAGCCGCGTATCTGGTCACCGAAGCCGGCCGTGGTGCCTTCATCGACTGCGGTACCGGACTCTCCGTACCTGCCATGCTGGCGGCACTGACCAGCACCGGGCTCACCCCAGAACAGGTGGACTGGCTGATCGTCACCCATGTGCATCTCGACCACGCCGGCGGCGCGGGCCTGCTCATGCAGCAGCTGCCGAACGCACGGCTGGTGGTGCATCCGCGTGGGGCACCGCACATGATCGATCCGGCGCGGCTGATCGCCGGTGCGACCGAGGTCTACGGGGCCACCGAGATCGCCCGCAGCTATGGTCCCATCCTGCCGGTCCCCGCCGACCGCGTGGTCATTGCCGAAGACGGCCATCGCGTGGACCTGGCCGGACGCTCGTTGCTGTGCATCGATACGCCGGGACATGCACGCCACCATCTGTGCGTCTGGGACGAACGCAGCCGCAGCGCGTTCACCGGCGACACCTTTGGCCTCTCCTACCGCGAGCTGGACAGCGACCAGGGCGCGTTCGTGGTGCCGACCTCGTCGCCGGTGCAGTTCGACCCGGAGCCGCTCAAGCACTCCATCGCCCGCCTGCTGGCCCTGCAGCCGCAGTCCATCTACCTGACCCACTTCGGACGTGTGGGCGATGTGGCGAAGCTGGGGGCGGACCTGGTGGAGCAGATCGACGCCATGGTCGAGATCGGCCGCCAGTGCGACGGCCGCAACGACCGTCATCGCTGTCTGGTGGCGGCATTGACCGAGTTGTACGTGGAGCGCGCGAAGGCGCATGGCTGCCGGCATGATGAAGCGTCGGTGGTGCGGATTCTGGCGATGGATATCGAGCTCAACGCGCAGGGTCTTGCCTGCTGGTTGGATCGGGATCGGCGGTGAGGTTGGAATGCGGCCGGCCAGAGCCCGGCGCTACGTCATGGTGAGTCGTTGCACGGGCGCGTGGCGACGTGTTCGTCCGAAGAGTGCGTAGAGCGCGGCGCTACGCGTCATGTAGTTGTCACGTTACACTCTGGCATTCCGTTTTTTTCTGGTGTATGCCGTGAATCCGATGCGCATCCTGCTGCTGTCGTCCTGTCTGTTCGTGGGCGGCCTGGCCCACGCCGCCAATGATCTGCCCGGCGGCGGCATCGACCCGCAGGCGCTGTCGCGCCATGTGCGCATCCTGGCCTCGGACGAATTCGAGGGCCGCGCTCCGGCCAGTGCCGGTGAAGAGCGTACCGTGCAGTACCTGGTCGAGGAGTTCCAGAAGGCCGGCCTGCAGCCGGGCGGCCCGGACGGCAGCTGGGTGCAGCCGGTGCCGATGGTCCGGGCGCAGGTCGACGGACCGGTAAAGGCGCAGCTGCGTCAGAAGGGGAAGACCCAGGCGCTCACCAACGGCGAGGATGTCACCCTGCAGAGCCTGCGTCCGCAGGCCGCGGTGAACATCAAGGATGCACCGCTGGTGTTCGTCGGCTACGGCAT
>JAEWLO010000214.1 GCA_023457475.1 Pseudomonadota bacterium
TTTACGGGTAGATCCGACCTCCGGTCGGATGAACGACGCTCACACGTCTTCGGCGTCGCGGGTATCGGGTGCCTGGCGGATCTCGCTGATCCGGGCGGCCGAAGGCCCGACGAATGCGACCAGCTGGTCGCCGCGCAGCACCATGCGGCCGGTGTGGCGGTCGATCCCGTCGTGCGAGTACTCGAACCGGTAGGTGCGCTCCCAGCCCAGCCAGCCGTTGTCCTTGCGGACCACACGCAGGCTGCTGGCATGCACGGCCTGGTCCAGCCACTGCACGTCGGCGGCACGGCAGGCATTCCGGCCCAGCTCGATCGCCCGCTCGGCGGCGGCGCGGGAGGAATTCCAGAACGCGTAGACGAACGCACCGGCAATCATTATCAGAATCAGGCTGGGCATTGAAGGCGGGGCACGGTGGTGTCAGGTATCACCACAATGGCGACGCGGGGCGTCCAGTTCAAGCGACGTCGACCTACCGACGCCTGCCTGCCTCAACCGGCCGCAGACAACCGACCCGGGTCTGTTTCAAGCGACGTAGAGCCACGCCCTGCGTGGCTTCGCGGTGCCGGAACGAAGAGCAGCCACGCAGGGCGTGGCGTTACGGTGTCGTGCGGGGAGTGGCGACAGGACTGACGTCCTGCTGCGGCACCGGCGGCAGCATCGGCGAGGTCGCCACCAGCTTCAACAGCGCCGCCCAGTCCTGCCGGTTGAAACTGCACTCATCTTCGCGACCCGGTGTACACCCCAGCTCAAGGCCGTCGCTCGCATTCGCCTTCGCTGGCGGCAGCTCGATGCGCCCGCTCCGGTCGAGCGTCAGCTTCCGCATTGCCACCGTGTTCATCACGTTGCCGCCGACCAGGTACAGCGTACGGTCGCCGCCCAGGTTGGCCGCCACCACTACTTCGCAATGCGACTTCCAGTGGGTCACGCCGCCGCCGGCCAGCGACTGCACCAGCCCCGTGTAGCTCAGCGTCTCGCGGCGGTCGCGCATGTAGCAGAGCATGTCGCCCGGGGCCGGCTTCTCCTGCGCCGGGTCGGCCATGCGGTACGGGCCGGTGTTCTGGTAGGCGGCGCGGATGTAGTCGATATGGCGGGGCGAGCGGGTGAAGCCGGGCACACTGGCACGGGTCATCACCCAGGAAATGAACGCGGCCGACCACGGGTTGTCGATCAGAAAGGCGCGGCAGTCGTTGTCGGTGTAGCGCGTGCCTGGCGGGGACTGGCAGCTGATGGCCCCCGGCTGGTCGCCCATGGGTCCCAGCGTGCCGCTGTCGCGCCAATAGCCCACCACGCGCTCCCAGGCGACCAGCCCGTTGTCGGCCAGGTGAACATTCTCGGCCTCGGTCGCGCTCAGGCTGGCCACGCGCCCGTCGCGGTCGATGAAGGCGCGATACCACAGACGATGTTCATTGCAGGCCGTGCGGACGATCTCCGCCGCGAGCGGGGTCACCCCGTAACGGGGCGGGACGTCGCAGGCCTCGGCGGCCGCAGCGGAGAGGGGCAGGGCGGTCAGCAGGCAAACGAGAAGGAGCATCCGGCGCATGCACGCACTCCGGGTGGGGGTAGCCGCAGCGTCGCAGACCCCGGTTGCCCATTCCGTGAAGGTCGCCGGCACCGCGTGGGCCGGCCAACGGCCGGCGCTACCGCCAATCGGCGGATCATTAACCGCGGCGCGTCATGTCTACTGGGGCGCGTCGCCCAACTTCAACGAAAGATCAATCGCCTGCACATGCTTGGTCAACCCGCCAATCGAGATGCAATCCACCCCATCCTCGGCAATCGCCCGCAATCCCTCGATCCCAACGCTGCCGGACACTTCGAGCGGAATCTGCCCGGCGGCAATGCGCACGGCCTCCCGGCGCGTTTCGGCATCGAAATCATCGATCAGGATCCGGTCGCAGCCCACTGCCAGCGCCTCGCGCAACTGCTCCAGGTCTTCCACCTCGACCACCAGCGGCAGCTGCGGCCACCGCGCGCGGGCGGCCTGCACCGCACCGGTCAGCGAGCCCGCGGCACGGATATGGTTTTCCTTGAGCATGACCGTGTCGAACAGGCCAAGCCGATGGTTGTCACCGCCACCACACCGCACCGCGTATTTCTGCGCCACGCGCAGGCCCGGCAGGGTCTTGCGGGTATCCAGGATGCGCGCACCGGTGCCGGACACGGCGGCCACGTAGCGCGCCGTGGTGGTGGCGGTGCCGGACAGGGTCTGCAGGAAATTCAGCGAGGTGCGCTCAGCGCTGACCAGGCTGCGGTTGCGTCCCTGCAGGGTGGCCAGCACGGTGCCGGCCTTCACCGCATCGCCTTCGGCGACGCGCCAGTCGATCCGCACATCGGGGTCGAGCGCGCGGTGGGTTGCATCGAACCACGGCCGGCCCGCGATGATCGCGTCCTGCTTGCACAGCAGGTACGCGCTGTCGGGGCGGTCGGGCAGCAGGGCGGCGGTGACATCGCCACCGCCGATGTCCTCGGCCAGGGCGCGGGCGACATCGGCCTCGACCTGGGCGGCCGCAGGCGGCGGCAGGGCGGGGCTCATTGCGCCGGGAAGTCGGCGATCTGGGCGGTCGGAATGGCCTCTTCGGCCAGCAGCACCGGAATGCCGTCGTCCACCCGGAACACCTGCTTGCCGTCGCGGGTCAGCAGGGCTTCGCGCAGCGGCTGGCTCTGCGGGCTACCGTCGGCCTTGGTCACGGAACCGGCCGAAATGGCCTGGTTGAGTGCCTCCAGGCCCTTGGTGGTGAGCAGGGACAGGGGCTGGCGGGTGTCCGGCGACACCAGCAGGTCAAGCAGCTTGCGATCCATGGATTCTTCGTCTTGCGTGGAAGATGGCTAGAATACGTCTTTAAGGTAGGTGACGGCCAATGACCCCCAACCCCTCCGTGCCGCTCGTCGGCATCATCATGGGCTCCCGCTCTGACTGGGAAACCATGCAACACGCCGCGCAGAAGCTTGATGCCCTCGGTGTTCCCTATGAAGTGAAGGTGGTCTCGGCACATCGCACGCCGGACGTGCTGTTCACCTACGCCGAACAGGCGGGTGCACGCGGCCTGCGCGCGATCATCGCCGGTGCCGGCGGTGCCGCGCACCTGCCGGGCATGGTCGCGGCCAAAACCGCAGTGCCGGTGCTGGGCGTGCCGGTGCAGTCCAAGGCCCTCAACGGCATGGATTCGCTGTTGTCCATCGTGCAGATGCCGGCCGGCATTCCGGTGGCCACCTTCGCCATCGGCAATGCGGGGGCCTCCAACGCCGCGCTGTTCGCCGCCGCGCTGCTGGCACCGGAGCAGCCGGCCATCGGCCAGGCGCTCGAGGCTTTCCGTTCGCGCCAGACCGAAGACGTCATGGCTCACGACGACCCGCGCCAATGACCCGAACCGTCGGCATTCTGGGCGGCGGCCAGCTCGCCCGCATGATGGTGCTGGCCGGTGCGCCGCAGGGCCTGCGCTTTGAACTGTTCGACCCGGCCGCCGATGCGTGCGCCGGCCAGCTCGCGCCGCTGCAGGTGGCGGCCTTCGACGACGAAGCGGCGCTGGCCGACTTCGCCGCACGGGTGGACGTGGTCACCTTCGATTTCGAGAACGTGCCGGCGCACAGCGCCCGCTTCCTGGCCGAACGCGTGCCGGTGTTTCCGAACCCTGATGCGCTTGCCGTGGCCCAGGACCGGCTGAGCGAAAAGACCCTGTTCCGCGAGCTGGGCATTCCGCTGCCGCCGTTCGCCGACATCCGCAGCCGCGATGAACTGGCGGCGAAAGCGGCCGAGTTCGGGCTGCCCTGCATTCTCAAGACCCGCCGGTTCGGTTACGACGGCAAAGGCCAATTCCGGCTGCGCACGCTGGCCGACGTCGACGCGGCGTGGGAACAGCTGGGCGGACAGGTCGAACGCACCGGTCTGATCCTGGAAGGCTTCGTGGCCTTCGAGCGCGAAGTGAGCGTGGTGGCGGTGCGTGGCCGCGACGGCGAATTCCGCGCCTGGCCGGTCACCGGCAACTGGCACGTCGACGGCGTGCTCTCGGCCAGCCTGGCCCCTGCCGCCCTGACGCCGGCCCAGTACGACGTGGCCATCGGCTACGCCCGCATGCTGGCCGAACGCCTGGACTACGTGGGCGTTTTCGCGCTGGAGCTGTTCTGCCGTGGCGAGGAACTGCTGGCCAACGAGATGGCTCCGCGCGTGCACAACTCCGGTCACTGGACCATTGAAGGCAGCGAGACCTCGCAGTTCGAGAACCACCTGCGCGCGGTGCTGGGCCTGCCGCTGGGCGACACCCGCATGCTGGGTCATGCCTGCATGTTGAACTGGCTGGGAGCGATGCCGGATGCCACGCAGGTGCTGAAAGCAGCCGGTGGGCATTGGCATGACTACGGCAAGGACGCGCGCGACGGTCGCAAGGTCGGTCACGCCACGTTGCGCGGGGATGATGTGGCGCAGTTGGCTGCGGATCTCGAGGCCGTGGGCGAGGCGTTGGGCCGGCAGGCCCAGGTCGCTCCGGCCGTCACCACATTGCGTCGTTGATGCGGCTTCGGCCGGACCAGGCGGTGCGTGAGGTCAGGAGCCCCCGGCGTCCGGGGCGGCCGCGAAGCGGCGGGGGTGCGTAAGCACGCATGCGATGACGCGTACCCGCCGGCCGTTGGCCGGACCACGCAATCCTTCATCAATCGCGCAGCTGCGACCCCACGAACTCCCAGTTCACCAGCTTCCAGAATGCCTCCAGGTACTTCGCCCGGTCATTCTGGAAATCCGTGTAATACGCGTGCTCCCACAGGTCGCATCCCAGCAACGGGGTGCTGTGCCCTACCAGCGGTGTGCCCGCGTTGCGAGTGACCTGCACTGCCAGCGCGCCGCTGGGGTGCTGCACCAGCCACACCCAGCCCGAGCCGAACAGCCCCAGTGCCACGCGGTCGAATTCCTCGCGCAGCCGCCGCACATCGCCGAAGTGCTTGCCGATCAGCTCGGCCAGCCGCCCCTGTGGCTCGCCACCGCCCCGCGGCTTCACGCATTGCCAGAAGAAGGCATGGTTCCAGGCCTGTGCTGCGGCATCGAACAGGCTGCCCTGGCTCTGCCGCACGATCTCCTCCAGCGGCAGTTCGGCCAGCTCGGTGCCCTCGATCCCCGCATTCACCGCCTCCACGTAGGCGCGTTGGTGCTGGCCGTGGTGCAGGTCCAGGCTGGCGGCCGACAGGTGTGGCTGCAGGGCGGTGCGCTCGAAGGGCAGGCGGGGGAGGTCGAGGGGCATGGCAGTCCAGTGCGAGTGAGACGGAAGCGTCCGGAGCGGGGTCAACCGC
>JAEWLO010000215.1 GCA_023457475.1 Pseudomonadota bacterium
CGCCGCGGTCATCACCGATGATGCCGGCCGCGTCCTGGTCGTGCGCAAGCACGGCTCGGACGTGTTCATCCAGCCCGGCGGCAAGCCGGAGCCGGGCGAGACCCTGCTGGACGCGCTGGCGCGCGAGCTGGCCGAGGAGCTGGGCGTGACCGTGGACCCCGCCGGCACCGTAGCTCTGGGCACCTTCAGCGCGGCGGCGGTCCATGAGGCCGGCCACCGCGTGCAGGCCGATGCGTTCCAGGTGCGGGTGCGCGGCACCCCGCAGGCGCAGGCCGAGATCGCCGAGCTGGCCTGGGTGCCGCGGCGGCCTCCACACGGCCGCCGCTTGGCACCCTTGAGCGAAGGCCATATCCTGCCCGCGGCCGCCCGCGCGGCTTCAGGCTGAGGCCTGCCCCCTTCCGCTTTTGCCAGGACACCGGATGTCGACTGCCCCGCCCCCCCTGCTGCCCACCGCTCCTGTCCATGCGACCCACACCGCCGACGGTGCGCCCAAGTTCCTTTCGCCGCTGGCCAAGTCGATCGGGGTCGTCTGCATCCTCTCTGCGCTGTGCTGGGCAGGCGGTGTGATCGTGGCGGTCGCGCTCCACCAGTGGGACTGGCTGCAGGACCAGATCAGCACATCGGACCTGTCCTGGATGCCGCCGTCACTGCGCTGGTTCGGCCGCCATGCCGTAGCAATCAACCTCGCCATGCTGGTCGTCTGTGTGGCCGGTGCCGTGTCCTGCTGGGGCCTGCTGCGCCGCCTGCCCTGGGCGCTGTGGCTGTTCATGGTGCTGCTGGTGCTGACCGCGCTGCTCAACTTCTACGGGGTGTGGGTGGTGGACGACATCTTCCTCCAGCTGATCGTGCATCTGCCGGAGGCGGTGGACGACCAGGACATGGGCGAGCTGCGCGACGAACTGCGCCTGCAGCGCTGGATCTATACCGGCATGAGCCTGGCCACCGCGGTGTCGTTCCTGGTCCTGCATGCGTGGCTGCTGGTGCGGCTGCTGCGACCGGATGTCCAGCGCTGGTTCGGGCGGGGCTGATCGACGCAGCGGGGCAGAGCCCGGCGCTACGGTAAACTGGCCGCATGAACGAATTCGAGCGTGTCCGCCAGTACCTCACCGACCTGCAGGACCGCATCTGCGCTGCGATCGAGGCCGCCGACGGTCAGGCGCGCTTCGCCGAGGACCTGTGGCAACGCCCGGAGGGCGGCGGTGGCCGTACCCGCATCCTGCGCGAGGGCGCGGTGTTCGAGCAGGCCGGCATTGGCTTCTCCGATGTCAGCGGCACCCGCCTGCCGCCGTCCGCCTCCGCCAACCGGCCGGAACTGGCGGGGGCCAGCTGGCGTGCCACCGGCGTCTCGCTGGTGTTCCACCCGCGCAATCCTTACCTGCCGACCACGCACGCCAACGTGCGCTACTTCCGTGCCGAGCGCGACGGGCAGGCGGTCGCGGCCTGGTTCGGTGGGGGCTTCGACCTGACTCCGTTCTACCCGTTCGATGACGACGTGCGGCACTGGCACCAGACCGCCTTCGACCTGTGCGCCCCGTTCGGGGCCGAGCGCTACCCCGCGCACAAGCGCTGGTGCGACGAGTACTTCTTCCTTCGCCACCGTAATGAGACCCGGGGCGTCGGCGGGCTGTTCTTCGACGACCTGCATGGCGATTTCGAACAGGACTTCGCCTACCTGCGGGCCGTGGGTGATGGATTCCTCGACGCCTACCTGCCGCTGGTGGCGCGCCGCAAGGAGACCGCTTACGGCGAACGCGAGCGCGAGTTCCAGCTGTACCGGCGTGGCCGTTACGTGGAATTCAATCTCGTCTACGACCGCGGCACGTTGTTCGGCCTGCAGAGCGGCGGACGCAGCGAGAGCATCCTGATGAGCCTGCCGCCGCGCGTACGCTGGGAATACGGCTTCACCCCGGAAGCCGGCAGCGCCGAAGCGACGCTGGCCGACTATCTGGTACCCCGCGAGTGGGTGGGCGCCCGGTGAGGGTCAACGGGTCGCCGATGCCGTCGTGACCGGCACCGGGCGCAGGCTCGCTTCCAGCTTCAGCTTCTTGATCTGCAGGGCAGCCAGCTGGTCCTCGAATTTCTTCGCCAGGGCCTTCATTTCGACCTCAAGCCGCGCGACCTTTTTCTCCGCGCTGCGGAGCGCCTTTTCGCGCACCACATCCACGCCCGCGCTGCTGTCGCCGTCGAACAGGCCGGAGCCGACCGTCATCTCCAGCGGTGCCGGCGGCTCGGGAGCCCGTTCTTTCAGCGCCTCCAGCGTGACGGTGGCCTTCTCCAGGGCGCGTTCCGCACGCCGGGATTCCGTGATCGATTTCAGGCTGACGGTCTCCAGAAGCATCAGAACGTGTTCCAGCTCCTTCCTGATCTTCTTCGGCAGCACTCCGCAGGGGCTGTAGGCCAGTTCAGGCGCATTGGACGGAAGCGCGTTCGGGCTCTCGCGACTGCGACGCCAATCGACGATGCTGCTGCCCGCACCCGGTGCCGGGTTCGCCACATGCTGCGGGACAGAAGCAGAGGCGGACGTTCGCTTCGGCGTTCCAGCATGGCCCTCAGCCGCCGCCGTAACAGGCGTTGACACGGGTGGGCGCAGTGCTGCCGGGGCAGGCTTATTGGTCACGTGCCGTGGGCCTTCCGGACACGCCTGCTCGTAGGTAGGTAGCCCGCGATCAGGCTGAGGCGGGGAACGCTTCGGGGCACCGGACGGCGCACTCCCGCGCGGGGGAAGCCGTGGGACTGGCATGTAACGGTTGGCAGGCGTGGTGTACGACTGGGAATACATACGTCTCAGCTCCAGCAGCAGGGTGCGGAGCACCCGGCTGATCAGCGTGCGGAGGCTTTCAACCAGGCGCTTGCAGAATTCAATCACACCTTACCGCCATCCCCCGCCGACTTCGGCACGATGGTGATATGCCCGTTGATCTCCAGCAGGGCCAATGCGACATCCTCGATACGCATACAGCCCTGTTGGCGCATCGCGGCCTCCACGTCCGACCGGGTCACCAGCTCGCGCCGCAGCACCGACGGCAGCAGTTGGCCGTCGCGGGCGATGAGCACGGGCTCGCCTTCGACCAGCGATTCGATCCGCCGGTTGCGGGTGGTGAGCCAGCCCACGCCGTAGTTGAGCAGGATCAGCGTGGCCGCCAGCAGCAGGCCGCCGCCCAGCGACGTGTCCTGGCCCAGTAGCGCGTTCTGCACGGCGTTGCCCAGCAGCACGATCAGCAGCACGTCGAACGGGGTGATCTGGCCCAGCGCGCGCTTGCCCGACAGCCGCACCATGCCCAGCACCACGGTATAGACCACCACCGCGCGCAGGATGAACTCCCACCACGGCATGGCCAGATCAAACAGGTCCGTCATGAAGCACCCCGCGAAGCGATGTGCAGGGGAGCATGGTCCGGGAGACCCAAAATAAAAAGCCCCGCCGACCAGGGGGAGGTCAGCGGGGCCGGGGAACGGGCGCTTGGGGAGTAGCCCCCGTTCCGAGATCTGCTCCAGGGGATGGGAGAGATCCACAACAGGCGTTGCGCCTGTCGAGGTCTATAAAAGCACCCCGAACATTGATAGATCGTGAAGGAAGCCCATTAATGCGTGGTCGTACCCGGAAAGATTCATCAAAGAGTCAGTTTCTAGGCATCCACTGAACCAATTCAGCTAATTTCACGCTAAATGCGTCTTAATGCGCCTCATCCCAGTTACTACCGACGCCGGCATCGACCACCAACGGCACCCGCAACTGAGCTGAAGAGGACATCAATTCCACCACCTGCGCACGCAAGGTCTCGAGAAACTCGCTTTCGGTTTCGAATACGAGTTCGTCGTGCACCTGCAGAATCATCCGCGCCCGGCCGCCCTGCCCCTGCAGCCAGTCGTCCACCTTCACCATGGCGCGCTTGATGATGTCCGCAGCGGTGCCCTGCATGGGAGCGTTGATGGCTGCGCGCTCGGCTCCGGCCCGCAGCCCCTGGTTACGGGCGTGAATGTCGTTCAAATACAGGCGGCGTCCTTCCAGGGTTTCGACATACCCGTGGTCACGCGCCTGCTGACGCATGCGTTCCATGAAGTCGCGCACCCCGGGATACCGGCTGAAATACAGCGCGACATAATCCTGCGCCTGGCCGCGGTCGATCCCGAGGTTCTTGGCCAGCCCGAAGGCACTCATGCCATACATCAGACCGAAGTTGATCGCCTTCGCGGCACGGCGCTCGTTCGGGGTGACCTCGTCCAACGCGCGGCTGAAGACCTCGGCGGCGGTGGCACGGTGCACGTCCACGCCCTGCTCGAAGGCCCGCACCAGGCCGGGGTCCTCGGACAGGTGGGCCATGATCCGCAGTTCGATCTGCGAGTAGTCGCAGGCCAGCAGCATGTGCCCCGGTGGAGCCACGAAGGCGCGGCGGATGCGGCGGCCGTCCTCGGTGCGGATCGGGATGTTCTGCAGGTTGGGGTCGGAAGATGACAGCCGGCCGGTGGCCGCGCCCGCCTGGTGGTAGCTGGTGTGAACGCGCCCGGTGTCGGGATTGACCATTTCCGGCAGCTTGTCGGTATAGGTGCTGCGCAGCTTGGCCAGGCCCCGGTATTCCAGGATCACGCGCGGCAGCTCATGCTGCTCGGCGATCGCCTCCAGCGCCTCCTCATTGGTGCTGGGCTGGCCCTTGGGGGTCTTCACCAGCGCCGGCAGCTTCAGCTCGTCGAACAGCACGGCCTGCAGCTGTTTGGGGGAGTCCAGGCTGAAGGTGTGCCCGGCCAGCTCGGTGGCCTTCTGCTGGGCCGCCAGCATGCGCGCACCCAGGTCCTGGCTCTGGCGGCGCAGCTCGGCGCTGTCGATGTAGACGCCATTGGCCTCGATACGCGCCAGCACCGGTACCAGCGGCACCTCGATCTGCCGGTACACGTGGTCCAGCGCCGGCGTGGCCAGCAGTTGCGGGGTCAGCACCCGGTGCAGCCGCAGGGTGATGTCGGCGTCCTCGGCGGCGTAGCGCGCCGCCTCGTCCAGTCCCACCTGCGAGAACGGAATCTGCTTGGCTCCCTTGCCGGCCACGTCCTCGAACTTGATCGTGCTGTAGCCAAGATAGCGCTGCGCCAGCGAATCCATGTCATGGCGGGTGGCCGTGGAATTGAGCACGAAGCTCTCAAGCATGGTGTCGTCGTGGTAGCCCTGCACCTCCACCCCGTGGCGGCGCAGCACGTGCAGGTCGTACTTGCCATGCTGGCCCAGCTTCTTCTTCGCCGGGTTCTCCAGCACCGGGCGCAGTGCGTCCAGGACCTGCTGGCGTGGCAGCTGGGCCGGAGCGCCGGGGTAGTCGTGGCCGACCGGGATATAGGCCGCCTCGCCCGGCTCAACTGCCAGGCTGATCCCGACGAGGTTGGCGCGCATGGCGTCCAGCGCGTCGGTCTCGGTGTCGAACGCGATCAGCTCGGCCGCTTCGGCGCGGGCGACCCAGGCCTGCAGCTGTTCGACAGTAAGTATGGTCTCGTAGGTGCCAGGTGCCGACAGCGACGGGTCCAGCGCGGTCGGCTCGGTGTCGGCGCTGCCACGGGCATAGCCGGCCGCCGTCCCACGCAGACTGACCGGTGCTTCGGTCGCCGCCGCAACGGCTGCGGCCGGACCTCCCAGCTCCTTCAGCGCCTGGGTGAACCCATAACGCAGGTACAGCTCGCCCAGTGCCTCGGCATCGCGCTCGCGCAGGGCCAGCTGCTGCGGGCCGGCATCCAGCGCCACGTCGGTGCGGATGGTCACCAGTTCGCGGTTGAGCGGCAGGCGCCCGAGGGCCGCGCGCAGGTTCTCGCCGATCTTGCCCTTCATCGTCGGCGCGGCCGCCATCACCCCGTCCAGGCTCTGATACTCGGCCAGCCACTTGGCGGCGGTCTTCGGGCCGCACTTCTCCACGCCGGGCACGTTGTCCACGGTGTCGCCCATCAGCGCGAGCAGGTCGACGATCTGGTCGGCACGCACGCCGAACTTCTCCATCACCGCCGCATCCGAGTCCATGCGGCTGCCGGTCATGGTGTTGACCAGCTCAATGCCGGGCCGGACCAGCTGGGCGAAATCCTTGTCGCCGGTGGAGATGGTCACCTGCAGTCCCTGCTGCTGACCCTGCAGCGCGAGCGTGCCGATCACATCGTCGGCTTCGACGCCGGGCACGCGCAGGATGGTGAGACCCAGCGCCTCGACGATGCGGCACATCGGTTCGACCTGCGGACGCAGATCATCCGGCATCGGCGGGCGGTTTGCCTTGTAATCGGCGTAGAGGTCGTCGCGGAAGGTCTTCCCGGGCGCATCGACCACGAACGCCACGAATTCAGGACGTTCCTTCAACGTGGCGCGCAGCATGTTGACCACGCCGAACAACGCACCAGTGGGCTCACCGGCCGCGTTGGACAGGGGCGGAAGCGCGTGGAACGCGCGGTACAGGTAACTGGACCCGTCAATCAGGACTAATCGGCTCATGCGACGATTCTACGCACCCGGCCGTGTACATTCGCGGCACCGGCGTCACGGCCCATGGGGCATAATCAGGGCTCCCTGCCCCCGAACCGGAGCGTCCATGAAGATTCTGCCGCTGGCCCTCGTGCTCGCCCTGGCTGGATGTGCCACTGCGGGAGGGGCCGGTATGCCGCCGGTCGATGTCGCCGGGGCCGAGGTCGCAAAACGTACCCTGGACAACGGCGACACCATCGAGGAGTACCGGGTGGCCGGACAGCTGCGGATGGTCAAGGTGACCCCAGCCCGTGGCGCGCCTTTCTACATGTATGACGGCAACAACGACGGCAAGCTGGACAGCAACCGCGACGGTGTCTCGCCGGTGTACTGGAAGCTTTACAGCTGGTGAGGGGCAAGGGGTCCGTAGTAGGCAATGAACAGCCCTGAACGTCGCAAAGCGCTCGACGCCGCCAGCCTGCGCGGCGGGCTGACGCCCGAGCAGCAGCAGGCACTGGATACCCTGGAACACTTCGGGTGGACCCTGCGCTTCGTGCGCCGGCCGCTGTTCCGCGACCCCATCCCGGTGCTGTTCGACCGCACCGGCGAGAAG
>JAEWLO010000216.1 GCA_023457475.1 Pseudomonadota bacterium
CTCACGCACTGCCTGGGCCGGCCAACGGCCGACGCTACCGGGCGCGTGGGGCGCCCGACGGCGGGCGTTATCACCGCGGTCGGGTGGGGGTGGTAGGGTCGGTCGTCAGACGACTGCCGTGGAACCGTCTACGCCCGGGGACGCACGACCGTTGTCGAGATCAAGCCCAATACAGGCGCATCGGGTTGTCCACCAGCAGCTTCTGCTGCAATGCCGGCGTCACCGCGATCCTCGGGATCACATCCACCAGATCGCCATCATCCGGCATGTGCGACTTCAGATTCGGATGCGGCCAATCGGTCCCCCACAACACGCGGTCGGGGAAGCGCTCCACCAGATACCGCGCAAAGGGCACCACGTCCTCGTAAGTCGGCGGGCCGCTGACCGACAGCCGCTCCGGGCAGCTCACCTTGGTCCACACATTCTCATGCTCGGCCATCAGCCGGACGAAGCGCTGAAACTCCGGTCCATCGACCGGCTGACTGACATCCGGTCGCCCCATGTGGTCCACCACCACGGTGGTCGGCAGCGAGGTAAAGAAGTTCCACCGCTCTGCCAGGTCGGCGGCCTCGAAGTACACCACCACGTGCCAGCCCAACGGCGCGATGCGCTCGATGATGGCGTGGTAGTAGGCGTCGGGCTTGGGATCGACCAGCCGCTTCACGAAATTGAACCGCACTCCTCGCACACCCGCCGCATGCAGCTCCTGCAGTTCCCCATCCGTCACCGTGTCCCGCACCGTAGCCACACCCCGCGCCCGGCCATCGCTGCTGCGCAGCGCGTCCACCATCGCCCGGTTGTCCGCGCCATGGCAGGTGGCCTGCACGATCACGTTGCGGTCGAATCCAAGATGGTCGCGAAGCGCGAACAGCCGATCCTTGCCGGCATCGCACGGCGTGTACTTCCGCTCCGGCGCATACGGAAACAGGTTCCCCGGGCCAAACACGTGACAATGGGCATCCACCGCGCCGGGTGGCGGCACGAATGTCGGCCGGCGCGGATCGGGACAGAAATCCAGCCAATCCGCATCTTTCACGAAGTCCGCCATTACAGCCCCCTCGCCTTCAGCTGCGCATCCAGGCGCGGATAAACCCGCCGCGCGTTCCCGGACAAGACCTTCGCCCGGTCCGTCACGGACAGGTCCAACGCCTCCACGTAGCGCAGGGTGTCATCGAAGTACTGCCCGGTTTCCGGGTCGATACCACGCACCGCGCCCACCATTTCCGATCCGAACAGAATGTTGTCGATGTCGATCACCTTGAACAGCAGGTCGATACCGGGCTGATGGTATACGCAGGTGTCGAAGAACACATTCTTCATCACATGCTCGGCCAGCGCCGGCTTGCCCAGCATGTCCGCCAGGCCCCGGAAGCGGCCCCAGTGGTACGGCACCGCGCCACCGCCATGCGGAATGATGAAACGCAGCGTGGGGAAATCACGGAACAGCTCACCCTGCAGGAACTGCATGAACGCGGTGGTGTCAGCATTGAGGTAATGCGCGCCGGTGGCGTGGAAGTTGGCATTGCAGCTGCCGGAGACATGCACCATGGCCGGCACGTCCAGCTCCACCATCTTCTCGAAGAACGGATACCAAGCGCGGTCGGTCAGAGGCACGCCGCTCCAGTGCCCACCGGACGGATCCGGATTCAGGTTGCAGCCGACGAAGCCGAGTTCGTTCACGCAGCGTTCCAGCTCGGCAATCGAATGCGCGATCGGCACGCCCGGGGACTGCGGCAGCTGGCACACCCCGATGAAGGTTTCCGGATAAAGCCCCACCACACGTGCGATCAGGTCATTGCAGTGGCGCGTCCATTCCGCGCTCACCGCCTCGTCGCCGATATGGTGCGCCATCGTGCTGGCCCTTGGCGAGAAGATGGTCATGTCCGCGCCGCGCTCACGCAGCAGACGAAGCTGATTAGTCTCGACACTCTCCCGCAGCTCATCATCGCCGATCCGCGGATACACCGGCCGTGGCACGGCAGGATCGTTGAAGTGCGCCACCTGCTGCTTGCGGAATGCATCGTGGCTGGCGGGGGCGGTCGTGTAGTGACCGTGGCAATCGATGATCATGGGTCTGCCTCGTGGGGGAGGAATTACCAGCCGAACAGCTGGGCGAAATGCACGTCCACGCGTAGCCCGACAATCAGCGCGTCGGGAATATCGGTTGTACGCGTGGGTGCATAGATGGGATCGGGATTGATCACGTACTGCAGATTGGGCATGAGGCGCACACCTTTGTGTACGGCCCAGCCATAACTCAGCTCGGCGATGAGCTCATCGGCATTGGGCGCACCGTTGCCGCCGTTGCGCGCCCGACGGTCGCGCAGGAAGGCAATCTGCGGGTCGCTGAAATGCGTGTTGGAAATGAACATCGCCAGCGTGTCCTGGTCGCGCCCGGCGAACGTGCCGGTCTTGACGAAGCCGAGCGCCGAGAACGTGTCCACCGGTGCGTCGTTGCCGGTGTTCACGTAGGCGCGGGCGAACAGCGCCAGGTTGCGCTTGCCTTCGCCCCGCCAGACCGTCTGGTCTGCCATGGCATACCACCCGCTGCGCGCGCCCTCCTGCAGCGCTGTGGCCCTGCCGGTCAGCGCCGCCGAGTTGCCGTTGGTGTCGTAGTACGGGCTGCGACCGCCATCACTGTTGCGGTACATGCCCACACGGTACGTGCGTGGCAAACGGTCGTTGGCGAAGCTGGTCTGGTAGCCCGCCTCATAGGCAGTGAGGGTGCCGGTACCCTCCCCCACCGAGAAGTCCAGCCCGTTCTTGCCGGATTCGTTGAGGCGGTTGTTGTAGTCGAAGGCGCCGCCCTGCACGTACCAGCGATCATTCACGTCGTAACGCAGGATCCCTGCCCAGGACGAGTTCGGATAGGCGGTGATGCCCAGGTCCGTGATCGCGCCATAGGGCGTCAGGCACATCGCATTGCTCATGAACACGCAGTTGAGCGGCGAGTTGTTGAGGTAGCTGTTTACCGGGGCACGGCCTGCCGTGATGCTCAGCCCGTTGTCGAAGCGATGTCGGATCGTCAGCCGGGTCAGCCGCCCGCCCGCCACCGGCCGCCACGTCTGCTGCGCGCTGATCGAATTGCCGATCTTCTCGCGGGCCAGGTTGCGTCCGGCAAACCACGCCCATTGGGCGTCGACGTCGGTGTTGCGCACCCCGAACAGTGCGTCCAGGTCGAACTTCGACTGGGCCATGATCCAATAGGACCCTTCGGTGCCCTGTTCGACCCCGCCCACGGGGTTGGAGGCGACGTTGCCGACAAAATCGAGGGTGAGGTCGACGCCCTTGGGGAGGGCGCGCTCGGCGGCCGTGGCCGGAACAGCCAGCGCGGCACTGACCAGCAGTGCAAGCGCGGTGCGGGGAATGGTGGACATGATGACTCCCTGCCCGGCACCGGGGTGCCAGGATGAATACATGGGTGTAGGCACCGCAGGCATCCTGCGGCGCGATGGAATCAGGCTTCCTGGGCCCCGAGGTGGCGCAGCCGCGAACGGCGCGTGCCGATCTGCGCGGCCATCACCTTTTCATCCAGCTTGCCCTCCCACTTGGCGATCACCAGCACGGCAATCGCATTGCCGACCAGGTTCACGAAGGTCAGGCCCTCGGCCAGGATGCGGTGGATGCCCAGGATCAAGGCGATGCTGGCCACGGGAATGGTGCCGGTGGTGCCCAGGGTCGCCGCGAGCACCACGAAGGCGGCTCCCGCCACGCCCGCCGCACCTTTCGAGGTGAGCAGCAGTACCGCGATCAGCCCCAGCTGGTGCCAAACCGTCAGTTCGGTGTTGGTGGCCTGCGCGAGAAACAGCGCTACGGTCGTCAGATACAGGCACGTGCCGTCCAGGTTGAAGGAGTACCCCGCTGGAATCACGAAGCCGACCACACTCTCCTCGCAACCGAGCTTCTTCATCTTCTCGATCAGGCGGGGCAGCACGGTCTCGGTGGACGTGGTGGCGGCCACGATCACGATCTCGTCGCGCAGATAGGCTAGCAGACGCCACAGGCTCGCACCGGTCCACCAGCACACCGCTCCGAGGACAAACACGGTGAAGGCAGCGCAGACGACGAAGAACTCGATGATCAGCTCGCCCAGCGAAAGCAGCGAGCCCGCACCGAACTGGCCGACGGTGAAGGCGATGGCACCGAATGCACCGATCGGCGCGAAGTACATGATGTAGCCGATGATCTTGAACAGCGCGCTCGACGTTCCCTCGATCACCTTCATCACCGGTGCACCACGCTCGCCGACCGCCGCCAGCGCCACGCCGAACAGCACCGCCACGAACAGCACCTGCAGCACATGGGCCTCGGTGAACGCACTGACCAGTGTGTTGGGAATGATCGCCATGACGTAGGAAACGATCGACTGGTCGTGCGCCGTGTGCACATACCCCTGGATGCTCGCCATGTCGATGGTGGCCGGGTCGATGTTCATGCCCGCACCGGGCTGCCACAGGTCGACCGCCGCCAGGCCGACGATCAGGGCCAGAATGGTGATGACTTCAAAATAGATGAGCGACTTCAGGGCGAGGCGGCCAACGCTGCGCATGTCGCGCATGCCGGCGATACCGTGCACCACGGTCACGAAAATGATGGGCCCGATCATCATGCGGATCAGCTTGATGAATGCATCGCCGAAGGGCTTCATCGCCGAACCCCATTCCGGCTGCAGCCAGCCCAGCACCACACCGATCACGGTGCCGGCCAACACCTGGAACCACAACTGGCCAAAGACGCCGAAGCGGCCCTGCCGCTTCTCCACAACGGTCATATCAACCCTCCCAGGTCGCAAGATTAAGGTTCGGCTGCGTATTCAGTCGAACAGCACACCGTCAAACAGCTTCCGGGCGGTTCGCAGGACCGCCGCGCGGGTCACCTCGCCCGCCTCGTTCTGCTCCAGCACGCAGCCGGTGCTGCCGCTGGGATGCTCGATGTCCAGCTGCAGCGGCCTGCCCTCGCCCAGCACCGCCAGTGCCTGCGCCGGCGAACCCGGTAGCAGG
>JAEWLO010000217.1 GCA_023457475.1 Pseudomonadota bacterium
GCCCTGGGCACAGCCGATCACCGCCAAGCGCCAGATGCAGCGCCTGGGTGTCCGCAGTGCACCACAGGCCAGTCTGCCGGACCCGCGCATGAGCCAGCTGGCCTACCCCCTGCAGCCGCTTCGCTGCCAGAGCCACACCCGCCCGAACGTGCTGGTGGTGGTGGTGGAATCGCTCCGGTACGACGCACTGGAGGCGACCACCATGCCGAACACCTGGGCACTGGCGCAGCGCTCGGAGCGGTTCGAACGTCATTACAGCAGCGGCAATGCGACCCGTTACGGTCTGTTCGGCCTGCTCTACGGGCTGCCGGGCGGCTATTGGCAAAGCATGCTGAGCGAGCAGCGCGGCTCGCTGCTGTTCCAGGTGCTGGGCCAACAGGGTTACGACCTGCATCTCTACGGCAGCGCGCCGCTGTACAGCCCGGAGTTCGACCGCACGGTGTTCGCGCAGGTGCGTGATCAGCTGCATACCGCGCCCTCCCACCTGCCCGTCGCCGCGCGCGACCGCCATATCGTCGAGGCCCTGCAGGCCGATATCGTCCGCAACACGAACACACCGTGGTTCGGCTTCGTGTTCCTGGACAGTACCCACGCGCCGTACCACCTGCCGCCGGACACGCCCCCGCTGGCAACGCCGATGGCGCAGCAGATCAACTTCCTCGCGCTGGACGACGATCACGATCCCACGCCCGAGCTCAACCGTTACCGTACTGCCGTCCATTATGCCGACGGCCTGATCGGCAAGGTGCTGCAGACGTTGCGCGACAGCGGCCAGGCCGAGAACACCATCGTGCTGGTCACCGGTGACCATGCCGAAGAATTCAACGACCTGGGCCTGAACTACTGGGGTCACAACGGCAACTTCTCCGACTACCAGATGCAGGTGCCGTTCGTCCTGCACTGGCCGGGCCGCGACCCTGCAGCGCATGCCGCCACCAGCAGCCACGAAGACTGGGTGCCCACGCTGATGCGCCATGGGCTGGGTTGTGAGAATCCGCTGACCGATTTCAGCACCGGGCATGATCTGTTCGACGCCGACCGGCCGAACCGACCGGTGCTGGTGGAAAGCTGGTCGCAACGTGGGATCCGCGACGGCGACACCACCTATGTGTTCGACAAGTTCGGCAACGCCACCGCGCTGGACCGCCATTATCTGCCCCTGCCCGACCAACAGCCCGACCCGGCGGCGGTCAGGACCGCGTGGGACGCGCTGACCCACTTCCGCAAGCACTGACGTTGAGTTACGCATAACCCTGGAACGTTCATGATGAACACGCCTCTCAAGATCCTGCATACGGAAGCCGCCAAGGGATTCGGCGGTCAGGAGATCTACATCTACCGCCACATGCTGGCCATGCGCGAACGGGGGCACGACGTCTCCCTGCTCTGCCAGCCGGGGGCGCGCCTGGGCGACATGGCGCGCGAAGCCGGGTTCACCGTGCACGCGCTGAAAATGGGCGGGCTGCTGCGAATGCTGCGCGGCATCTGGTCGGTGTCGCGACTGGTGCGCCGCCATCACTATGACGTGGTGAATACCACCAGCCGTCGCGACGCCCTGATCGCGGCGGCCGGGGCGCGTCTGGCCAGCGCGCCGCTTGTGGTGCGTTCGCGCCACCTCATGAGTCCCGTGAACTCGCTGCTGACCTATACCGGGTTGCCGCACCGGGTGCTGACGGTCAGCAGCTTCGTGAAACAGCTGCTGGTGGCGCGCGGTGTCGCTGACGCGCACGTAGGCATCGTGCCGCCCATCGCGGTGCCCATGCCGTGGGCGAAGGCCCACGACGGCGATGCCTGGGCCAGCCTGCAGCAGACCCGTGCGGAGGTCCGCCAGGAACTGGGCTTCACCGATGCGCACATCGTGGTCGGCTGCGTGGCGGTGCTGCGCGAGCCCAAGGGCCACGTGGACCTGCTGCGGGCCATCGCGCCGCTGTGCCAAGAGCATCCGCAGCTGCATCTGGTGGTGGTGGGCGATGGCCAGCCGATGATGGATCGACTCACGGCGCTACGCGGCGAGCTGGGCATCGAAACGCAGGTGCACCTGCTGGGTTACCGCATGGGGGCCAGCCGGCTGATGACCGGCTTCGACATCTTCGCGCTGGCCACGCACAAGGAGGCGGCCGGCACCGTGTTCCTGGAAGCGGCCTGCGTGGGCGTTCCAATCGTGGCGACCCGCGTGGGCGGTGTGCCCGAGATGCTGGTGGAAGGCAGCAACGCGCTTCTGGCCCCGCTGGGTGACAGCCCGGCGCTCACGGCCGCGCTGCGCACGCTGGTGGAGCAGCCGCAGCGCCGCCAGCAGATGGGGCGTGCCGGATGGGACTGGATGCGCAGCGCGCACCGTTTCACGCCGGCGGGGCACACCGAAGCGACCGAGTACTATTATCACCAGTGGTTGAAGGAGCTGGGCCATGGCAAACGCTAGAACGGTTCCGGTGCTGATGCACCACCACGTATCGCCCTCGCCGGGCATGATCACGGTATCGCCGGAAAACTTCGAGAGCCAGATCGCGTGGCTGGCCGACAACGGCTGGACGTCGCTGACGTTGGACCAGTACGCGGATTTTCTCGCCGGCAAGCCGGTACCGCGCAGGTCGATCGTGATCACGTTCGATGACGGCTACCTGGACAACTGGGTCTACGCGCACCCGATCCTGAAGAAGTACGGCATGCATGCGGTGGTATTCGTGGTGACGGGCTGGATGGGCGAAGGCCCGGAACGTCCGCACGCGGGCCAGCCCGGCGTGGTCCTGCCGGCGACGCCGGACCACCGGGGCTGCGAGACCGCGATCCTCCGCGAGAACCGCCACGATGACGTGATGATGCGTTGGAGCGAGGCGCGCGCGATGATCGCCGAGGGCACCTTCGAGGTGCACTGCCACACGCACACGCATACGCGCTGGATGAAGCAGGACATCAGCCGTGACGAGAAGCGTGCAGGCATCCGGGGCGATCTGGCGCAGGCGCGCGAGGTGCTGCAGGCGCAGCTGGGCGAGGTCTCGGACACGCTGTGCTGGCCGTACGGCGATTTCGATGAGGACTACCTCCCCATCGCCCGCGAGCAGGGTTTCCGCTACCTGCACACCACGCATCCGTTCGGCCGCAATGTCGTGGGCGGCAATCCCGAACACATCTACCGCTTCGCGATCCGCAACCGCCCGGCCAGCTGGCTGCGCAAGCGCATCGCATGGAGTTACCACCCGTTGATCGCACCGTTCTTCAACGGGTTCAAGGCACGGCAGAAGAAGATGGCTCCGGGAAGATAATCGCGAACAGCCGGTGCGCAACGTGTATCTGGTTTGGCGGGACGGGGCGGGTTTGCGGGGGTGTGAGCCGCATGGATGCGGCGACCAAGCCTACA
>JAEWLO010000218.1 GCA_023457475.1 Pseudomonadota bacterium
GCCATGCTCCGCGAGATGGCGGTCGAGGCAATTGACGGACAGGTTGAGCGTCCCGTCCGCATACCAGTTGATGTGAAATTCATCCTCGTCGAACGACCAGTCGCCGGCCTGCTGCGGTTGCTGATACCAATCCAACCTCTTGGTCTGATCAAGCCAAAAGCGGTCGGTATCTTTCGCGGCAGCGGTGCGAAGCTGCGATAGCTCCGCACCGCCGATACGAGCATTGAAGTCGTCAGGGACGGGATGAACCGCCTCGCTCATGCAGCGTCGTCCATGCTCTCCATGTCGATCACGAACCGGTAGCGCACGTCGTTCTTTGCCATGCGTGCCCAGGCTTCGTTGACCGTCTTGATGTCGATCACTTCCACGTCGCTGACGATGTTGTGCTCGGCACAGAAGTCCATCATCTCCTGGGTTTCGGCCATGCCACCGATGGCCGAACCGGTGACGTGCTTGCGGCCGAAGATCACGCTCGCGCCCATCAGCGGCGGGTCCAGTTCGGTGATCACGCCCACCAGGCACATGGTCGCGTCGCGCTTCAGCAGCGACATGTACGGGTTGGTGTCGTGGCTCACCGGAATGGTGTTGAGCAGGAAGTCGAAGCTGTGCGCATGCGCCTTCATCTGCGCCGGGTCGCGCGATACCAGCACTTCGTCCGCGCCCAGACGCTTGGCATCCGCACCCTTTTCCGGGGTGGTGGTGATCATCACCACGGTGGCACCCATTGCCTTGGCGAACTTTACGCCCATGTGGCCCAGGCCACCCAGGCCGATCACGCCCACCTTCTGGCCCGGACCGACCTTCCAGTGGCGCAGCGGCGAGTACGTGGTGATGCCCGCGCACAGCAGCGGCGCGGCGGCCTTCAGGTCGAGCTTCTCGGACACCTTCACCACGAAACGCTGCTCCACCACGATGTGGTCGGAGTAGCCGCCGTAGGTCAGCTGGTCGCTGCCGCGTTCGGTGCTGTTGTAGGTGTAGGTCGGACCCTTCTCGCAGTACTGCTCCAGGTCGTGTTCGCAGGCGTCGCAATGGCGGCACGAGTCGACCATGCAGCCGACACCGGCGAAATCACCCACCTTGAAGCCGGTCACCGCGGTGCCGACTTCGGTGACCCGGCCGATGATCTCGTGGCCCGGCACCATCGGGAACTGCGCGCCGCCCCAGTCATCGCGGGCCTGGTGCAGGTCGGAGTGGCAGATGCCGCTGTAGAGGATCTGGATCCGCACGTCGTTCGGGCCCACCGGGCGGCGTTCGAAGGAGAACGGCACCAGCGGGGCCTGGTTGTCATGCACGGCATAGCCATGGGCAAGGGACATGAGGGATTCCTTGGTTTGTGGAAAGGCGCTTTACAATACCTCCGCGGGCTGGGCACAAGAAGGCCCGGATTCGGCATGTGTCATCAAGGCAGACTGGACAATCATGGTCACCGACAACCTTACCCACCTGGCCGCGTTCGCCGCCGTCGCCCGCCACCGGAGCTTCCGCAAGGCCGGGGCCGAGCTCACACTGTCCACCTCGGCCGTCAGCTATGCCATCCGTGCCCTTGAAGAACGCCTGGGGGTCGGGCTGTTCCACCGCACCACCCGCAGCGTGGCCCTCACCGAGGCCGGCCAGCGTCTGCTTGAGCGTGTGCAGCCGGCGCTGGGGCAGGTGCATGACGCGCTGGAGGAGATGAACCGGTTCCGCGCCTCGCCCAGTGGCCTTCTGCGCATCAATGCCGCGCGTGCGGCGGTGCCTACCCAGCTGGGGCCGCGTCTCGCCTCCTTCCTGCATGCCCATCCGGACGTGCGGCTGGAGCTGACCGAGAACGACGGCCTGGTGGATATCGTGGCCGAGGGATTCGATGCCGGCGTGCGATTGCACGAGTTCGTGCCGGAAGACATGGTGGCGGTGCCGCTGGGCCAGCCGCTCCGCGGCATGATCGTGGCGTCTCCGGACTATCTGCATCGGCACCCGGCACCGCAGCACCCGCGCGAGTTGCTGCAGCACGAGTGCATCCGCTTCCGTTTCGCCAGCGGGCACCTCTACAAGTGGCAGTTCGACCGCGACGGGCAGTCGCTGGAAGTGGATGTCCAGGGCCGGCTGACGCTGAGCGAGCAGACCACGATCATCCGCGCGGTGCTGGACGGGTTCGGCTTTGCCTACGTCCTCGAGGATGCCGCGCGCCCCCATCTGGAAGCAGGGCGCATGCAGGCGGTGCTGGAGGACTGGAGCGAGCCGTTTCCCGGCTTCGTGCTCTATTACCCGCGCCAGCGGCAGATGTCGTCGGCGCTGCGGGCTTTTGTGGATATGCTGCGCCTGAGCTGAGGGGGACGGAATGCACTGGTTGTCAGCATTGATGAAGCGCCGGTTCGCGCAGCGCTTGGGGACACTGATCGGCTTTGCCACCGTGCTGTTGTTCGTGGCCAATCCAGAGCTGTTTTCGTTCGTGCTGCTCGCGAACGTCATCGGAGTCGACGTGCTGGTTCTGCTGGTCGGGATGCAGGTTCAGCAGAACTGGCTGGCGATGAAGGTCGGGTTGATCCAGCCTGTGTATGGATGGTTGCGAAGGATAGGGCGATCCCGCTGACCCTGCGTGGCAGTGATGTCGCTTCTGGTCCAGACGCTTGATTGAGCGAGGGATGGTCACCGTGATAGGGTTCCGGCGGGCCCGGCACACGCCGGACAGGGACGTCCATGAACCGCTTACTCGCATTGGTGATGATTCTGGGGCTGGCGGGCGGTCTGCTGCACGCCAAGCGCACGTTCTTTCCCAGTCAGGCCCAGCAGGCTGCCGCGCTGATGGCCGATCCGGTGCCCCCGATCCCGCCGGAGCAGGTGCGGGGACCGGCGGTGGATGTCTACGGTGTCGCCGGCTGCGGCTTTACCCGGCGAATGTTGGCGGATCTGCAGCTGGCGGGCGTTCCCGTGCGCTACTACGACCTGGACAAGCCCGCCGTTGAAACGCGCTTCAATGATCGATTCCGCCACGCCGGCGTGCTCCGTGCCGGCGTCTATGAGCTGCCGATCGTAGAGGTGGCCGGCAAGGCGCTGGCACGTCCATCGTCGGATTCGATCATCGACCGGTTCCGGACCCGCTGACCTGCGGCGGCGCGCCCTTACGGTGACGCCGTGGGAGGCAGGGTCACGCCCGGCAGCGAGCACTGCAGCGCAGCCTCGCGGTAACTCAGGTTGCCCGGGTTACCGGGCATGCGCGGAACGTCTTCGCTCAGTGT
>JAEWLO010000219.1 GCA_023457475.1 Pseudomonadota bacterium
GTGGTAGTTCACGATGTCCACCAGCCGGTAGCCGCCAGCGGCCGGGAGCACCAGCAGGCGCCAGACATTGCGACCCGCACTGCGACGTCCCTCGCCCTTGGGGCCAGGCCAGTGGATGTCCACGGCGAGGTAATGCACCCCCTCGTAGCACACCAGATGGCCGCTGGGACGGTGCGCGGCCAGGTCGCCTTCGATCTTGTGCAGCTCGCGCAGCGTGCGGCTGTCGGATGGCAGTCCCCTGAGCTTCGCGCGCAGGGCCGGACCCCGCTCCAGCGCGACCGGGGCGGGACGCGGGGGAAGCGTGATCCCGGCCCCTCGCGCCGTGTGTTCGGCGGGCGGGCAACGCCGCCGTGTAGACCGGCGGTGGGTCACATCGATGGTCGATCCGACCTCCAGCCAATCCAACGCATCGCCCGCCTGCGGCTCGGCCGGATGCACCTGCCACTCGCCCTGATGAGTGTCGGCTTTGAACGACCGCGCGTTGCGAAGACGCTCGTTGGCCAGATCCACGCGCAGATAGGGGAAGCGGTGCTGCCGCAGTGCGGTGCCGGCGCCGACGCGCTCTGCATTCATCGCCGCGGCGATGCGCCCCTGATCGCGCGTGTGCGCGGCCACCAGGTAGCAGTCGTGCGCGCGTTGACGGGTCAGCAGCGCGATGCCGCGGTCCGCGCAGTGCGTCAGGAAAAAGTGCCGGATGACCGACTCGATCAACGGGTTGGGGGTGATCGACCGGGCGTTGCAGTAGGCATCGAACACGCCCACCATGCGCTGTATGTCCACATCGAACCGTTCGGCGAGGGTGCGCACGGCGGTCGCGTCATGGATGTCCGTGCCGGCCTTGTGCAGCAGCTCGCGGACGGCGGGATACTCGATCAGCTCGCGCGCGTGCGGATGAACGTGCCGCTGCAGTTCGCGGTCTTCCGTGAACTGCTGGAATTCGGTGAAGCCCGCCCCCAGCACCGCACCGAACAGGGTGCCCATGCCCAGCATGCTGGCATTGCCGATGCCCTGGAATGCCAATGAGAACGCACCGCCGACCATGGCCCCCAGGGCCGCGCCGGTGCGTGTGGCCTGCGGATCGTGCAGCGGCATCTGCAGCACCGGGCGTGTTGAAGGAAACAGCATGGTCTCTCCACGGCAATGAACCCGCCGCAGAGCCTATGCGCGGTGGGCCAACCCCGGTGTCGAGAGCGTCGCTTTCAGCCGCCCAGACGCGAATGCGCGGTCAGGAAGGCACGCAGCGAGGCCGGCTTGATCGGCTTGGTCAGCAAACGATAGCCGCGCTCGCGGGCCATCCGCTTGAGCTCGTCGCGGCCATCGGCGGTGAGCAGCGCACCCGGTATGTCGCGTTTGGCCTTGTCACGCAGCGCCACCAGCGTATCCAGGCCATCCAGGCGGTCGTGCAGATGGTAGTCCACCAGCATCACGTCGGGCCGCTCATCCACCTGGTCCAGGGCCTGGTCCACGGTGCTGGCGGTGATCACGTGCACCTGCCAGCGGCCCAGCAGCGCGCGCATGCCGTCGAGGATTTCCTGGTCGTTGTCCACGCACAGCACGCGCATGCCGGCCAGCGAATCGGCGCGCGGCGGCCGTTCGATGCTGGCGGCCGGCGAAGGGGTCGGTATCTGTGGCGCGGGCGCGCGGGGCAGCAGAATCGAGAACATGCTGCCGCTGCCCACCCGGCTGCGCGCGTTGAGCTGATGGTCGAGCAGGCGCGAGATGCGCTGGCAGATCGACAGCCCCAGGCCCAGGCCCTGCTCGCCCCAGTCGAACGGCTGCTGGTAGCGGTGGAATTCGTTGAAGATCTGCTGCATGTGGTGTTCGGGAATGCCCGGTCCGGTATCCCACACCTGCAGCTCGATGGTGTCGCGGCGGTGGCGCACGGCCAGCACGATGCGCCCCTGGCGGGTGTAGCGCAGCGCATTGGCAAGGAAGTTCTGCAGGACCCGGCGCAGCAGCCGGCGGTCGCTGCGCACCCAGGCCGGGCGCGCGAACAGGTCCAGGCGCAGGCCGCGACCGGCGGCCACCGGCGAGTACTGCGCGGCCAGTTCGCGCATCAACAGGCTCACGTCGAACTCACCTACCACCGGGTGCAGGCCGCCCGCTTCCAGCCGCGACACGTCGAGCAGCCCGTCCAGCAGTTCTTCGGCGGCGCGCAGGGAGGCATCCACGCGCTCGGCCAGGTGCCGCTGTTCGTCGCTGTTGTGGTGGCTGTCGCGCAGCGCCGAAGCAAACAGGCGCGCGGCGTTCAAGGGTTGCAGCACGTCATGGCTGATCGCCGCCAGGAAGCGGGTCTTGGACTGCTGCGCGACTTCCGCCTCATGCGAACGCTCGGCCACGCGCTGCTCCAGCGTTTCGTTGGCTTCCAGCAGTGCCAGTTCGGCGTGCTTGTAATCGGTGATGTCGGTGTAGCTGGTGACATAGCCGCCACCGGGCAACGCCTGGCCGCGCATCTCGATCACTTTGCCGTCGCTGCGCGTGCGCTCGAAGATATGCGGTGAACCGGCGCGCATGTAGGCGATGCGACGGTTGATCTGCAGCTCGATGTCGCCCTCCCCCAGCTCACCGCGCTCGGCGTTGTAGCGGATCAGATCGGCGACCGGCCGGCCCACGTAGAGCATGCCGTCGGGGTATCCGAACATCTGCTGGTAGCGCCGGTTCCACGCGGTCAGCCTCATCTCCGGGTCGACCACGCTGACGCCTGCACTGATGTTCTCCAGCGTGGTGGACAGGATCTCGCGGTTGAAGCGCAGCTCCTGCCCGGCTTCGTCCAGCACGGCGACGACTTCGCCCAGGTCCATGCCCGAACCGCGCAGCAGGCTGGTGAGCAGCAGGCGGGCCGACGCCGCACCGATCGAAGCTGCCAGCAGGCGTTCGGTGAACTGCACCCAGGCACGGTCGGCCGGCGCGGACGCCTGCAGCTCGCGGTCCATCGACTGTGCCTGTTCGAAGAACGCGCGCCGCGCATGGCGCTCGCCGACAACGCGTGAAGCCAGTGCCAGCAGGTCGCCCACGTGCACGTGACCCGGCCACGCGCCGGCCACCGACGGCCGTTCGGCATAAGGGTCCAGGAACGGTGCGGCGCGCAGCCGCTCGTCCACGCCCGGCCGCCAGCGCACCGACCCCAGCACCATCACGGCCGCGTTGATCAACAGCGACCAGAACGTGCCGTGGGTCAACGGGTCCCAACCACTCATGCCGAACAGGCGCTGCGGCTGCAGCCATTCGATGCCCAGCGGGCCGGTGGTCAGCCAGGCCGGGTCCATCCAGCCGGCATGGGTCAGCGCCGGCAGCAGGAGCGTGTAGATCCAGGTGCCGAAGCCGAGCACGATGCCCGCCTCCACGCCGCGCCGGCTGGCACCGCGCCAGTAGAGTCCACCGATCAGACCGGGCGCGAACTGCGCCACTGCCGCGAAGGCCATCAGGCCATACGAGGCCAGCGTGCTGTCGTTGCTGCTGCCGCGGTAGTAACTGTAGGCGGCGAAGGCGAGCAGCAGGATGGCCAGGCGGCGGATCCAGAGCACGCGCGAGGCCACTTCCGCCGCTTCGCGGTGGTCGCCACTGCGGCGCAACAGCACCGGCATCACCAGGTCGTTGCTGACCATGGTCGCCAGCGCGATCGAGGTGACGATCACCATGCCAGTGGCGGCCGAGAAGCCGCCCACGTAGGCGGCCAGCGCGAGGAGGCGACGGCCTTCGGCCAACGGCAGGGCCAGCACCATGCTGTCGTCCGCCACCGTTCCACCGCTGCCGAACAGGGTGACACCTGCGGTGGCGATCGGAATGACCATCGCCGAGATCACCACCAGGTAGCCGCCGAACAGCCAGCGCGCCCGACGCACGTCACCGACATCGGCGCACTCCACCACCGCCACGTGGAACTGGCGGGGCAGGCAGATGATCGCCAGGAAGCCGAGCAGCGTCTGTGAGATGAAGCCGACTGGCGGCAATCCGGTGAACAGGGTGTGCGCACTGCGTACCACCGCCTCACCGCGGTCGTTGAGCCACAGGTAGGCGAACAGCCCCACCGCCACCATCGCGATCAACTTGACCATCGATTCGAAGGCGATCGCCAGCATCATGCCATGGTGGTGCTCGGTGGCATCGATCTGGCGAGTGCCGAACAGCGTGGCGAACAACGCCATCAGCAGCGCCACGTACAGCGCGGGATCACCAAAGTAGCCGGTGGGACCGGTGTTGCCGGTCAGCACCTCCAGGCTCATCGCCACGGCTTTGTACTGCAGCGCCAGGTACGGCACGATGCCGATCAGCGCGATACCGGCCACCAGCGCGGCCAGCCGCCGCGAACGGCCGAAGCGGGACGAGATGAAGTCGGCGATCGAGACCACGTTCTGGCTGCGCGCGATCAGCGCCAGCCGCTCAATGATGCGCCAGCCGAACAGCAGCATGAGCAGGGGACCGAGGTAGATCGGCAGATACCCGATGCCGTTGCGCACCGCCGTGCCGACCGCACCATAGAACGTCCACGACGAGCAGTACACCGCCAGCGCCAGGCTGTAGACCACCGGGCGCAGCCACGGGCGGTCCGGGTACATCGGCCGCCGGTCGCCCCACCACGCCACGCCGAACAGCAGGGCGGCGTACGCCACGGAGACCAGCAGCAGGATCCAGCTTGAGACCAAGGGCTCGTTTCCCTGGGATCGGAATGATTGCAGTGTAGTGGGTTTGTCGCGGATGGCGCTTGCATGGCATGACGGCATCGACGAGCTTGGCCTCGATCTGTCCTCCGGAACACATCCATGGAAACGCCCCCGCACTCGTCACCGCTGATCCCGGCCACCGTGCCCCAGGCACGGCCGCGCGGGGAGCGCATGCCGACACCCCCTGGGGTGGAACGGGCCAGCGCGCCGATACGGGTCTACAACGGGCCCGGGCGCACACCGGCTGCCTCGCTCGACGCGCCGCTCGAGCCGGAAGACCGGAAGCTCGCACGCGATCTGATGGCCCATCTGGCCGAACAGGAGCTGGGGCGGCTCCCGTATCCTCACACCGTCGCGACCCGCCAGCGTGGCAGGGTGGCACAGGAGATCGCCAGCGAGGTCCTGAACCGCGTACGGCTGGACAGCACGCTGCCCGATCAACTGCGGATATTCGAAGTGCGGGCATATCGCGGCGACCACGGTGCCTCGTCCCCTGAAGGCATCGCCTTCAACGTGGCCGCCTGGTCCACTGACACCCCGCCCCCCCGGGTCCTGGTGAATCCGCAACCCGATCCCTCCGCGTGGTATCCACACGATCCACTCGGGCACGGGGGCACCGAGCCGGACTTTGCCCGGGCCACCGTGGCCTTCTCCGTACGGCCCCGCGCGGGGGTGCGCACGCCGCGCTGAGCATCACGCCGGCAAGGGGCCGCGTGCCCGCGCGGGCAGCCGGATCTCCACACAGGTCCCCTGCCCGGGCTGGCTGTCGACGGCAAGCGAGCCTCCCGCCGCCCCCACCAGGCTCGCGGTGACGGCGAGCCCCAGTCCGGTGCCCTGACCCACCGGCTTGGTGGTGAAGAACGGCTCCAGGCAGCGCGCCCGGACCTCCTCGCTCATTCCCTGGCCTGTATCGGCAATGCGGAGCCGCAGCGGTGTCCCCGTCTGCGGCAGGTCCAGGGTCAGGCTGAAGCGGCCGCCGTCAGGCATGGCCTGGTTGGCGTTCACCGCCAGACTCAGCAGGATCGATTCCAGCTGGGCGGGGTCGAAATGGATCAGGCAATCCACCTCACCCACCTCCACGTGCACCTCCACGCCGTCGTCGAACACCTGTTCCAGCAGCGGCGTCAGCCCGGCCACCGTGTCGGCCGCATCCAGCAGCTGGGGCCGCGCCGCTTCCAGCCGGCTGAAATCCATCAGGCGGCGACTCACGGCGCTGGCCCGGCGCACCGCGGAATCCGCGCCGTTCAGCGCCTCCTGCCGCGCGTCGCCTTCGCTGCGCCGTGCCCGCCCCACGTAGGCCTGGATCAGCCCGAGCAGGTGGTTGAAATCGTGCGCGATGCCGCTGGCCAGGCGGCCGACGTTCTCCATCTTCATCGCGTGCACCAGCTGGTCGCGCGAACGCTCGCGGGCCTGCATCTCCAACTGCAGCTCGTCGCGCTTCCGGGCCAGTTCGCGACTGCGCTGCTGCGCCTCCTGCAGGCTCTCGCGCAGGCCGGTGACGCTGTGGTGGAGCAGCCAGGCGGTGGCCAGCACACCGAAGACTCCAACGCCCAGGTCGGTGACAACCAACAGCAGGCGGTCGCTGCGGAACATCATGCCGGCCGCATCGACCCAGGCCCCCAGTGCCAGCAGTCCACACAGCGTGCCTGCCGCCCAGCTCAGTGTCCGGTGCCCGAGCACCGCGGCCACCAGCAGTACCGGCACGGTCTGCAACAGCTGCCCACGCAGCTGGGCCGCCAGTCCCCAGTAGCCGTAGGCCAGCATCAGCAACGGCAGCTGCGCGAGCACGAAGGTGATCGCGGCGCGCACGCTGCGCCCGGCCCAGGCCTCCACCAGACACAACAGGCACAACAGCGCCTGCAGGAGGGCCATGGCCGGCACCATGCGGTCCAGCGACGCCCCGGCCCGCACCGCCATCCAGGCCGCCAGCAGCACGTGGTACAGCCCGACCAGCAGCAGCAGACCCCGCAGCATGGCGTCGGTACGGCGGCCCAGCCCGGTCGGGGCATCGGTCGCGGAGGTGCGCGGGGGAGGGACGGGCATGCGGTTCAGGCGCTCGGCAGCAACGGGGGTATAGTAGCCATCGACCCGGGGAAGTCGTTGTCTTCATGCATATTTTGTCGCTTATCCGGCGCGGCTGGCCCGTGCTGGCCTGTCTGGTTTTACTCGCTGCCGCACCGGTACGCGCCCAATCGGCGCTCGAGGGCAGCCCGCTCGCCGCCCAGCTGGAACAGTGCCATACCACGCTGGCCAGCGCCCCGCAGACCTCGTTGCAGATCGCGCGCGCGTTGCTGGCACGCCCATCCCTGCCCACCGGTGTGGAAATCAGCGCGGTAGGCTGCCTGGGATTCGCGCTGCGCTCGCAGGGCCAGCTGGACCAGACCACGGCCCTGCCCGCCCGGCTGCTCAGGGCTGCCGCACGGCCCGACGCCACGGTCGAGGACCGGATGCGCGCGCATACCCTGGCCGCCCACCTGCTGCTGTGGCAGGGCGAGCACGCGCAGGCGCTGGCCTTGATCAGCGCCTTTCTGGACGATGCGGTGCACGAGCGCGACGTGCAGGGCCAGATCGCGTCCCTGATGCTGATCGCGATGATCCGCGGCGAGTCGATGGGTGACCCCGAAGGCGCGCTCACCTACCTGCAGAAAGCCACCGAGCTCACCGAGCACCTGCGCCGCCCCCCCAACCCCGGCGATCTGTCGGTGTACTACAACTACGGCTACGCGCTGCTGCTGTTGAACCGGAACGACGAAGCCGACATTGCCTTCCGTCGTGCCGACGCGATCGGGTCGCGGCTCAGCGGGCAGGACGTGATCCTCAACCGCATCGCCAGCCACCGTGCTGAGCTGCAGCGGGTCAGCGGCCGCCTGGGCACCGCCGAGACCGGCCTGCGCGGGGTGCTGGACTGGCAGGTGGCGCAGGACCCACAGGGGGCCATCGTCACCCTGCAACGGTTGGCCCAGGTGCAGATGGACCGCGGCGATGCCCCGGCGGCGCTGCCGCTGGCCCAGCAGGCGCAGGCGTTGGCCGAGCGTGGCCGGTTTCCCGACGAAACCCGCAACGGGCTGGAGCTGCTGGGCGACATCCACCTGCTGATGGGGGACCGCGAACAGGCCCTGCAACACGTGCAGCGTGCGCGGCAGTTCGACCAGAAGCGTCTGCAGGGCAGCGCGTTGGCCCGGCTCGCCGAGCTGCAGGCCAAGGCCGAGGCCAGCATCCACCCGGCCGACGTCAATGCCGTGCAGGATCTGGAGCGGGTACGCCTGATCCGCAATATCCTGGTCGCGGCGCTGGCCCTGGTCGGCGCGGTAGCCCTGCTGATGGTGGTGCGGCTGCGCCGCGAACGGCAGCGGTTGAGCACGCTGATCAGCACTGACAGCGTCACCGGCCTGCCCAACCGGCGCGAGGCCGAACGGGTGCTGGAAGCCGAGGGTGCCGCATCGACCGGCACGCACCGCACCGCGTTGCTGTTGCTGGAGCTGGACGATTTCAGGTCGCTCAACGAGTATCACGGCCAGGCGGCGGGCGACGCCGTGCTGCGCGCGGTTGCCGAATGCCTGCGCGACGCGTGCGACCGGCACGACGTGGTCGCGCGCTGGGGCGGCGCGGGCTTCCTGATCGCCCGCCACGATACGCACGCAGAGGCGGCGCAGGCACTGGCCAGCCATCTGTGCCTGCAGATCGAACGGTTGGTGGTGGAGATCGGCCCCGGCCAGCACCTCACGCTCGCTGCCAGCGTGGGCGTGGCTCCCTTGCCGCTGTTCGCGGATGGCACTGCGGTAGTGGATGACAGCCTGCGCGCGGCCGACCGGGCCTTGCAGAGCGCGCGCCGCAGCGGGCACAACGCATGGGCGAGTTTGTGGGGCGGATACAGCGGAGGTGCCGTGGACCTGTACGCCGTGCTGCACGATCCGGCCGATGCGATGGCGCGGGGATGGGTGCAACTGGGCGGGAGCCGCCCCATGCCGTGGACGCCCCCGCGCGTGTGAGGTGGTGCGTCCTCGTTCGGACGATCAACGCGTCACTTCAAACCGCACTTCCACCCGCCGGTTCGGCAACAGGCATTCCAGCAGCGCCGCACGCGGGGTCACCCCGGCACACTGCTGCACCTGCTGGGTATCGCCCTTGTACTCGTACCGGATCTTCGACGGGTCGATGCCGCGACCGATCAACAGCGCGCGCAGCGTCTTCGCGCGGCGTTCGGACAGCGCCTGGTTCGCGTCGAAACCACGGCCCTGCATGCGGTCGGCATGACCGACGAGCGCTACCGACTGCAGCTGCAGCTGCTCGCTGCCGATACTCGCCAACGCACGGTCAACGCTTTCCAGCGAGTACGTCCGGATGTCGCGGTAGCCGTCGCGGTCAAACTCGAACAGCACATTGGCCACCAGCGGGCCCGGTGCGGCCGCCTCCACCGCCGGTGCCGCCGCGCATTGGCGCGCTGACGCTTCCGCGTCGTTCACCAGTTCCTCGGCGATCTGGATGTAAGGCTTGGAATGCCGCCACTGCTGCTGGTTGAACTCGTTGCCGGCATGCACCAGTTCGACCTCGCCGCAGGCCACCTGCTGCGCGGCGCAGACGAAGCCGGGGCTGTCGTGCAGCACACGCAGGCGCTGCCACAGATCGTCGCGCAGGTACTTGGCGTCATTCACCAGCGGAGTGTCGGTCGGCATCGGCTGTACGCCCTGCTCCATGCCGACGATCAGCTTCTCCGATTCGGTCAGCGCCAGCTGCGGGAAGTCGCTGCGGTCATTGCGGCTGTACTCGTGGAACGAGACATCCAGCCAGCACTGCGCCTTGGAGAGGTGATAGTCGCGGATCGGGCGGCCGCCATCGTTCAGCGCCTGGATACGGCCCTGGGTCGCCTCATACGCTTCATGATCGGCATGGATCGCCGGATCGGTGATGCGCTGCTGCTGCGGAGCCAGCCGGGTCTGCTGCGCGGACGCGGTGCCGGCCAGGGCGGCCAGCACGGCGGCGGCCAGCAGGGTACGGGTTTCAAAACGGAAACGGGTCATCGGGGCATCCTCAGCGTGCCGGGTCGCGGTAGCGGACGGGGTCCGGCCGGAACAGGTCTTCGTCGAACTTGAAGCGCAGGCGCAGGAACACGCCCTGCTGCGTGTATTCGTAACCGTTGAGGTCACGGTCGCCGGCAAAGCCGGTCCAGTTGTAGCCGGCCGACAGCCACAGGTTCTGGCGCAGCAGCCGCCCGACCTCCAGGCCATAGGCGAACTGGTTGGCACCGTTCTGGCCGCGGAAGCTGGAGCCCAGCACGCCGATGTCCCAGTTCTCGGTGATGTCGTACACCACCCGCGCCGAGAACAGCATCGCGCGGAATCGGCTGTTCACGCGACTGCCGTCGCCATAGGCGAACTGGTCCTGCTGCCATTTGCCGGCCACGCGCCCGGTCAGCCACCAGGCCCGCGACGGGTGCCAGTCGGCATGGGTGGACACGATGTGCGCACGGGTGCGCACGTCCTGGCTGCTGCCATCGACGATGGCACCGTCGAGCAGGGTCAGGCCACTCTCGTCGCGCTCCAGCTTGTATTCGTAGCGGGCGAGCGCGTTGATGCGGTTGCGGTCGGTGTCGCGGTAGGCCACGCCCAGCTGGAAGCGGTCCTGCAGCACGTCGCCGCGCGCGTCGTAACGCGTGCTGAGCAGGTAGTTGCGGGCCAGCAGGGTCCAGTCGCGGCTGAGCTTGCGCGCGACCATGAACTGCAGAAGCGTGGTGTCGAAGGCCTCGTTGGTTTCGGTGTCCGCCACGTCCTCGGAGATGCGGTGCTCGGCGCGGATCGCGCCGCGCCACAACGGGTTGGCGCTGTAGTCCAGCGCCAGCGCCAGGCCGGTGCTGTCGCCGGTGCTGCCGTCGATCACCTTCACGTGCTCGGCCGAGCTGCTCAGGCGCAGCCCCTGGGCGATATCCCAGGTGTTGCGGATGCCCGAGGCGGTCTGCACGTCACGGCCGCTGATCGAATCGCGCAGCCGGTACTCGCTGAAGGTCTGGGTATCGCGCAGGTAGCTGCTGTCGATGCCGAACACCAGCGCATCGGCCTCGCGGTCGGTGGTGGTGATGCCGTAGGCGCTGGTCAGGCCGGTCTGCTTCTCGTAGCGGCCATACAGACGGCTGCGTTCGAACATCTGGTAGTCCAGCCCGGCGGCCAGGCGCCGACGGTCTTCACCGCTGACGCTGTTCTCCACCTCGGCACCGGCGCTGAAGCGGTCGGTGAGTCGATACCCCAGGCCGAGGCGGGCACTGTCCGATTCCAGTTCGGTGCCGACCGGCAGGTCGCTGGTGATCGGGCTGCCACTGCTGCTGCCATTGATGACCATCAAGCCGGTCAGCGGGTCCAATGCCTGCTGGCCATAGCCCAGCGCTCCACCGCCGGAGCCGGTCGCAAAGCCGCCGGTCAGGCCGCCGGCATTGCCGAAGGGCACGCCGGACGACCACGGCGAGGTCACCCCGATGGTCTCGCGGATGCTGCGCACGCCCAGGTCCACGGTCAGGCGCTCGGTGGCGGACACGCGTACACCGGCACCGCCGGCCTCGCGCTTGCCGCCGTCCGGGTTCCGGTCTTCGCTGCGCAGCCCTTCCAGGTACAGCTCCAGACGCGGACCCACCCGATAGGCGAACTGCGCGTTGTACTCCCCACGGCCACCGTACAGGGGGGAAGCCGGGTTGTTGAATGCCGGATCGGTGCGGGCCGCAAACAGCCGCGCATCGAAGGCACCCACGTTGTGCGCGAACTCTACCCGCCACGCGTCGCCCTGCACTTCGCCGGTGACATCCTTCAGGCCCTGCGAGGTCACCTGGTTGATCGTGTTGGTATTCACCTCGCTTTCGGTGCGCGCGAACTCCGCCACCAGCAGCGTGTTGTCACCGAAACGGTAGCTGGCATTGGCGCTGCCCATACGGAAAGCCGCATAGGGATTGCGGTCGTCCACCGCCGCCGCGCCCACTTCCATGCGGTCGGTCAGCTTCACCTGTGCATCGGCACCGCCCACCCAGAATTTCTCGGTGTCCTGGTCCAGCTCGTAGGTGATGCGCAGCGAGACCGGGTTCAGATCGCTGTCGAACGCCGGCAGGAACTGGTTGAGCAGGATGCGGCCGGAGAACGGCTCGAAGCTGTAGTCCACCAGGCGCGCGAGCGCGCGCACCGAGACGATGCGGGTCGGCTGGTTGCGGTCGCGGGTGATCACCTCCACGCGCTCGCTCCCTTCCAGCACCGCATTGTTGCGCAGTGCATAGGGGCCACTGCCCTGGCTGCGGAACTCCTCGATCACCTGGCGCAGCGAGTCCTGCATGGCGAACACATTGCCGCGCACCCGCTCGCTTTCGAAGTGCCAGCCCAGACCGGTCGCCGTGCGGTTGTAGGTGCCCAGGCTGCGCTGCGGAATCGCCCCGCTGCCGCCGATGCCGGTTGCCGTGGCCAGCGTATCGCCGGTCTGGAAATCGCCGTACAGCAGGTAGCTGCGCTTGTTGTCGATACGCACATACAGGCGTTCGGCCGAGCGCGCATCGAAGCCGCGCAGCGAGGCATCGCCGTATACCGGGTAGAACTCTTCCGGCTGGATGTCACGCAGCAGGCGGCCGCGGGTGTCCTTGTCCGAGTCGTAGGCGGCAGTGAGCAGGTACTCGCCCTTGATCCGGCCCTTCACGAAGAAGGCGGTGCGCGCGGCGGCATTGGCCTTGCCGTTGTTGAACTGGCGCTCCCAGCGGCGGATGTCGCGGTCGAACGCGTCGTTGTTCTCCACCGGGGAGATCAGGCTGGCATTGCTGCGGCGGTTGAAGTTGATCACGCCTTCCACCAGGCCGGTGGCCAGCAGCTCGCGCAATTCCGGCAGGAAGCCGATGCTGCCCTGCGCGGCCTGGTCGCCGGCAGTGATCCGCAGCAGCACATCCTGCGGGTCATGCGGTGCGATCAGGTCGAATTCGGCCATGCCGTCGACCACCTGCAGCTGCACGCCCGGGGTCAGCTTGTCGGCATCGAGCGCGCCCGGGCCCAGTTCATCGGTGCGCGAGCCCGGAAGGCGGATGCGGCCGCCACTGTTCTCGATCGTGGCGAAGGTGGTGCCGGTCAGTGGCCGGTTGTTGCCATCCAGCAGCTGCACGCGCACATGCACGGCGCTCTGGCCGTCAGCGGGCACGCCGTCACGGTCCAGCTCGACCAGGATGCGGTCGAGCATGCCGGCCGTTGCCACCGACAGCGCACGCGGGGCCGCGTCGGTGCTGGTCGGGGTGCGCGGGTACAGGGTGCTGGCATCGCCCAGCACCGGGGTGAAGCGGCCCGGTGTGCCCACGCTCTGGGCCATGGCGGGCACGGCGGCCAGCGCACAGGCCAACAGGCTCAGGCGCGGCAGTCCGCGGGTCAGGACGGCGCGGCTCATGGCTGGCCCTCCTGCGTCGCTGCGCCCGCAGGCGGCAGGTCTCTCGGTTGCACGATCGGTCTCTGGTTGGCCGTGTCGGTTGCCTGCTGCGGCGCCCGTGCGGGTTTGCTTTCGAAGCGCAGCGCGCCCTGGCCGGGTTCGGTCTCCGGCGCGTTCACTTCACCCTGGGTGCGGCGGGCCTTGACCTGCTCCAGCACCGGATTGGCACAGCTGCCCTCGATGAAGTCGGCGCGGTGCAGCTCGCCGTTCTTCAGGTCGAGGAACAGGCTGTCGGCGTCGCCCAGGTTGCGGTTGCTGCTGGTGGTGAGCACCGCGCCGCGCGGCAGCGTGCTGCCATCCACTTTGAGGGTGGCACTCTGTGCCGGCAGGCCGCAGTAGCTGTACTTGCCTTCGGAATCGCTGATCACCCAGGTGCCGTCGGAGAAGTACATGCGCACGCCCGGGATGCCGAGCTCTTCACGGTCCTGCACGTGGTTGTTGTTGCAGTCCACGAACACCTTGCCGAGCACGCAGGCCTGGTCGGTGAACACACCACCGGTCACCCGCACGCGGTACTCGGCGCGGTTGGAGGCCAGCGAACCGGGCAGCGGGGTGACGCTCACCGGGTCGATGCAGCCACCGGCAATCGAACAGCCGTGCGCCTGGGCGCGGTTGACACCGTCGCCCTGCTGCGCGCCCACGCCGACACGGACGCGGTAGGTCAGCACGATCTGGCCGCCCACGCTGATCGGTCCCACCGCGAAGCCCAGCAGCGGACCGGGCTTGCCCGACGGGTCGGCCACGGCACGACCATCGGCACGCGCGGTGCCGTCAATGTAGGTGAAGCCCCGCGGCAGACGGTCGATCACGTTCACCGCGCGCAGCGGGCTGCCGGCAGTCTGGCGGATCGTGATGGTGTACTGCACGGTGTCACCGATCTCGGCGGTCTGGCGGTCACCGCGCTTGCTGATCACCAGGCCGGTGGCCACCGCCGTATCCAGCGGCAGGTGGTTGTGCACGATGGTCGCGGTTGCCGAACCGGCGAACAGCGTCAGGTAGTACTCCGTCGCCGTGCCCACCGCACCGGTCGGTGCAGCGGTGTTCGGCTGCACCACGTGGTTGCTGCCGGCGCTGCCGGCCGGCGACAGCGCCCCGCTCTGCGGCGGGATCATCTGCGACACGAACTGGTAGCCGCCCGGCGGGGTCACCGTGAGCTGGAATTCGCAGCGCGCGGGCGCGGCCGGGGCGAAGGCGAACTGGTAGAAGCCCTCGCTGCCCACCGTCATTGCGATGCCGTTGCCTTCGATGCGGTACCCGCCACCGGTGGCGTTGAGGATCGCGGTGCGCGGGTCGTAGCCGGTGCACAGGCCGACCGGGCTCAGGGTCACGATGGAACCGGCGACCGGGTCACGGGTGGTGGCGTCGTAGACCACGCCGGACGGGTCCACCGGCAGGCTCTGCTGGGCCAGGTGCGCACCGGCGCGCAGCACGACCTCCAGCTGGCTCAAGCCGTTGTCGGTGCTGCGGCAGGCGCTGACGCCGCCGCTGCTGATCGCCGCATCGGCATTGCAGGCTTCCTGCACGCCACCGGCGGTTTCGCGGGTGACCGGGAACGGCCACAGCACATCCGAACGCGGGTCCCGGAAGCGGATGTTCCACTTCACGCCCGGCACCACGTCGCCGAAGCGATAACTGCCATCTGCACCGGTGGTGGTGGTTTTGACCGGCTGACCCGTGACCGGATCGACCAGTTCGACGATCCACGCCGGCAGGCGGGTATCGCCGCCATCCAGCAGCTGGTCGTCAGTGCCGACGTCGTACCACACCGTGCCGCCGACCGACGCGGCCAGCTGCACCGCGTTGGGCACCCGGCAGGCGTTGTGCACGATGGTGTCGCCACACAGCGGCAGATCGGTCACGTCGCCGTCGAAAGCGGCGCGTTCGGTCGGGGTCGGCGCGCGGAAGGCGTTCTCGCCACCCCCTTCGACCAGCACGGCGTTGTTCACGGTACCGGCTTCAGCCGCTGCCGCGCTGACGCGTGCCTGCACGCTGATGCTGTCGGGCGAAACCGCACCCGCAGCCAGCACACGCTGGCCCACGCAGCTGAAGCGATCCGCGCCCGCCTCACCGGTACAGGTCCAGCCGGTGCCGGCCGGGGTGGCGTCCAGGCTCAGGCCGGACGGCAGGCGGTCGTGCACGGTGTACTCGCCACGGCTCGGCTGCTGGCCACTGTTGCGCACCTGGATCGTATAGCTGGCCAGGTTGTTGACCGTGAAGCGGGTGCTGGTCGACGCCTTGGTGACCATGAGGTCGGGGGAGTCGCCGATTTCGCCGAAGTTGTTCTCCTGCGCGTCCGCGCCCAGCGGCAGCACGATCTGGCTGATCGTGGACGGCGTGGTGGCACGATCGCTGGGCACGCCCACGACAGCACCGCCGATGGTGCCGGCGCTGGTGACGCCGTTGAGCGTCTGCGGCGGCTGGGTCGGCTCGGTTACCGTGTAGGTCCCCGGGCGCAGGCCCTCGAATGCGTACCGGCCCTCGGCGTCGGTCGTCACGGTGGTGTTCACCGCCTGGCCGAGGTCGTCGGTACCGGTCAACACCAGGCTGACGCCGGCAATGCCGCCCTCGCCCGTGTCGACCACCCCGTTGTCGTTGCCGTCGTTGTAGACCCGGCCGGCGATGCTGCTGGTCGGGATCTCACCGAAGTTGTTGTTGATCGACTGCTGGTTCACACCCACCACCACGCCGGTGATCTGCGACGGCGCGGTGCCCGGTGCGGTTACCGTACCCCCGGTGCTGCCCGCCACGGTGCGGCCGTCGGCGGTGCCGGTCGGCTGGTCGGGCTCGGTGATGGCATAGGTGCCCGGCGGCAGCTCGGCAAAGCTGTAGCTGCCATCTGCGTCGGTCGTGGTATCGCGGTTGACCGTGTTGCCGGCCAGATCGGTGCCGGTCAGGCGCACGACCACGTTGGCCAGGCCGGTTTCACCGGTATCGACCACACCGTCGTTGTTGCGGTCCAGCCAGACGCGGCCGCTGACGCCACTGTTGAGCGGCAGTTCGCCGAACAGGTTGTCCACCGAGGCGCTGCCTGGCGTGGTCAGATCGAGGGTCGCGATACGGCTCGGGACGGTGGTGATCGGCGTGGCGGTGCCCGCTGGAACGCCACCGATGGTGCCGGCGGTGGTGATGCCATTGCTGGTGCCGGCCGGTTGCTGCGGCTCGGTCAAGGTGTAGGTCCCCGGACGCAGGTCGGCCACGCTGAAGCGGCCGTCGGCGTCGGTCTGCACGCTGCGGTTCACGGCCGCACCGGTGTCGTCGGTGCCGGTGATCTCGATGGTTACGCCTTCGATGCCGGTTTCCGCGGCACCGCTCTGGGCCCCGTCGTTGTTGACGTCGAAATACACGGTGCCGGCCACGGACACCGGCAGGATCTCGCCGAAGTCATAGTCCAGGCCGGCCTTGCCGGCAGGCAGAATGATCGTGCTGATGGCGCTCGGCACTGTGGCCACGGCCGAGGCGGTGCCCACGGTCGCGGTGTCGATGCTGCCGGCGCGGGTCACGCCATTGAGGGTGACCGTGCCGTTCCAGCTCGGCTGCGTGGGCTGCTGGGTCACCGCATACCTGCCCGCCAGCAATGCATCGAAGCGGTACTGGCCATTGCCATCCGTGGTGGCGGTGGCGACGGTGTTGCCCAGCGCGTCCACGGTGCCGGCCGGCAGCTGCAGCTGCACGCCGGGCAGGCCGGGTTCGCCGGCGTCCTGGATGCCGTTGTTGTTGCGGTCCAGGAACACGGTGCCGGACAACGACGCGGCGAGCTCGCCGAAGTTGTTGCCGGTGGAGCCGGCCGCCGGCAGGTTGCTGATCGCGATGACGTTGGTCGGCTGTTCCAGGCCTTCGGCCAATCCCGTCGGCTGGGTTTCGGTGATGCGGTAGTCCTGGCCGGCGATCGCGCCGCCGTAGCTGTAGCCACCATTGGCATGGGTGATCAGCACCACGGGCGCCGGATCATCGCCGTTGCAATGGATGCCATCCGGGCCCGCGCCCTGGATCGTCACGGTGACGCCGGCTATGCCCACGTCGGTGCCGTCCTGGTC